>JAUVJO010000327.1 GCA_030592345.1 Deltaproteobacteria bacterium | reverse complement strand
TCCTGAAGAAATAGATGAAGACGAATTATTTGAAGAAGAACTTGAAAAGCTGAAACGCGGGGAAAGTCTCTATCCCCCGGGAGAAGAACCAGGCACCACTATTACCCGCATCTCACAAAAACCGGAAGACTGGCAAAAGTGGTGGGTTGAAAATAAGTCACAATTCAACCCCGGCATCCGTTACCGTAACGGCAAACCTTATTCGCCTGCCTGTCTGTTAGAAAACCTGGAATCCGAAAAAAGCCCGCGTATAGTACGACAAATGGCGTATGAAGAATTGGTAATCCGCTACGGTATCGACTTCCCCTTTGAAACCGACATGCTGGTATCACAGCAAAAGCAGATCATAGGAAAATATACTGAGTGGATCAAAACGAATGGCCGCCGCTTTCGCGATGGTGAGTGGTATTTTGCGGGACAACTGATTCACTCGTAGTATAAAAGAACACAAATCATAATCCGAGAATACTTATGAACAGCCCATCATCTTTGGGAATCGTCTTTATAGCCATAGCGGTCGTCTTCGTCGGTGTCGCTTTCCGCGATTACCTGAAGACAGAAGGAAAACTGACCATTGCTCGAAAAATCCGGATTGGTATGGCGTTCATTTTTGCCGGGGGAGTCCGATACGGGACATCCTATAATAAGTACAAGGCTATTCTTGTTTTGCCTGCATTCGCATCTGTTTTCTTCTGTTCTTGGTCAGCGCTATGCGATGGGCCTCCGTCGGAAAGCCCATCGACGAATTACAAAGGGGGGTAACATGGTACTAAGGAAACTATTTTTTGTTCTTGCGGTGTTGTTGTGTTTCTCAGGAAATACTTTTGCCTGGGATGTTGACGAGGCGTTTCTTTATCAGGTAGAATCAAAATATATGTCTTCAAAATGGACTCTTGATCTATCAGCAATGGGGGATGATGACGGAACAAGCGAAAAAAGCGCAGAGTTTCTGACAACGGACGTTGGCTTAAGCACCATTGTGGAAAAAATAATGACCGGCTATTGGCTTGATGTGGATATTAAACTTACTGTTTCGAGAGATGATGATGGGAAGCAAGATACTGAGAAAACAGATCTCAGAATCAAGAATTTCGAAGAAAATATTGCAGGGGGTTTTGATTTCCGTGAATTCGCAGATGCAGGTTACAAGTTGTATTTTTCTGATCAGAGTCCTTATTTTGTTTTTGGTCAATGCCTGGGAAACTGGTACGTTGACCACAAAAGTCCTGAAAATGAGGGTGGCGATTCAGAAGAAGGCTTGGAGTTGTTAGGAGGCGGTGGGGTAGGATATGGTAAGATTGTCGATTTGGGCTCTTATGAAAGGGTCATGATCGTTCAGGATGAACTGTTGAAAGCCGGTTTGATAGACACGAAATTTACAAGATCGACTATTGTTGATCTTCTCCCTTTGTTCAGATATACTATGGAGAGATATTACATGATAGCCGAGGTGCAGAAAATTCTTGTTAATAGAGGGCTGATCAATGAAGAAGGCTTTACTCTTAATATCGCAGGTGACATGCTGGATGCAATTGATGAGGCCTTTGAAAAAAGAAAGTATGGTTTGGAAATCAGGGCAGCATATCTTCAGGAACTTGTACATCGTGATTCAGACAGGGATAAAAACGGTTGGCTCAGTGCATACGTCAGATATGAATTGCCCTTAGGCGAAAATCACCAGTTTACCTCTCAGTGCGATCTATACCAACAGGTCATGACCGATAATGATGATAAGACGACTCAGCTTGGCTGGTTGAACTATATTACAAGTACCTTTGGAGCGCATGCAACTACAGAGTTAGGAATAGGTCTTGGCTACAGGAAAACAACAAACACCGATACATCGGAAAAGATCTATGGAAAATTTGAGTACGAGTTGACTGATGTAATCAAATGGGTCAACGATGCCGAATACACTATGTATCAGTACGGTGCCAAAGGCGCGGATGATAAGTCTAAATACAAGTTGACCTCCACATTGACATATACAATCTGGTAGATAGGGCATATGAAAACAATCGGTTTGGCCAACTTGGCCTCCCGCAGACTGTTCATCTTGAAAGTAGTAATGGTATATCCTGCAATCTGTTTGTGGGTTGCATGTTCTCTTTTTTTTCTCCCCACAACGTCAGTTGCTCAGGAAAAACAACTTAGCATAGCTGTAGCTCCTTTTAAGAATCTCATGAAGATCCGGGAGATCGACTGGATGTGCGAAGGCTTTGCCGAAAGTATTACGACAAAGCTGAATTATGTACGTCGGTTGATACTTGTTGAAAGAGTTCAGTTGAATGAATTGATCCAGGAAATTCAGCTCGGAATGTCGGGTATCACAGAGGCTAACGCATCGAATGTCGGAAAACTTCTAAACGCTGATTTCCTAGTCATTGGCAGTTTTCAGAAGCTTGATATCAAAAGCGGCTCTACTCTCAAGATAAATGTCAGGGTCGTCAATGTGAGTACCGGGCAAATCGAGCGATGCAAGGCTGTGAGCACAAAAGGGCCGTTTGAATCTGTATTTGATATGCAGGACATGATAGCGGCAAAGCTTGCCAATAATCTGGGGGTTGGAGTTACAGAAAAGGAAATGAGGAATATGAAGACCGACGAAACTGTGTCGGTCGTGGCTTATGAGCTCTATAACCAGGCACGGAATGAAAAAGAAGCCAGAAGAGAGCATTTTTTAAATCGTGCATTAGAATACGACCCAAACTACGCCAAAGCCCACCTCCTGCTCGGTAGTTGCTACAATAGCAGATCTATGTTTGATGGTTCTCTTGAGGCGCCTGCTCTCGAACACCTGAACAAGGCGCTTGAGCTTGATCCAGGTTTAACTGAAGCTCATTACGCACTTGGCGACCACTATTACAGAAAAAGAAATGACTACAGAGCCACCGAGGATCAACAAGAAAAAGATGCAATAAAACAAATGGCACTATACCATTTCGAAATTTTCATTGATTGCAAAAAGGACTCTAAGGCCAAGTACTACATCCGGAAGGTAGAAAAGGCAATGAAAAAGATCAAGAAGATAAAATCCTAACCCGTGAAAATTATGCGCAACTATTTATTCCTTGTAGTTCTATTCTTTTTATTCGTTGCATCATGTATTCCGAGAGCAATCCCACCAGAAAAACAATACAGAGAGGTCCTCGTATCTGCTTCAATGAAGGAAACATTCAAAGCGGTCAGGCCCTCACTTGCCAAATACAGTTACTATGTAGTTGAAGCGGACATTGCCATAGGTAGGATAATGGCCGAAAAAATGCATGGCAGATCAAGTGTTGAGAAACTTGTTGTTGTCATTGTCAGTGCCGTGGACACAGACAAGTCTTATATAAAAATCAACCTCATTGCAAGAAAGCACGACAAACGTGGCTGTTACAGGAGATTATATGTTCCGGATAAGAGCCTGGATGAGATTGAAAGAATACTATTGGAAATAAGACACCTTGCGGAATCCTGATCTTGACCCGAGCTTCCTGCTTGGCCTACAGTAATTTTATAACTTATGAATATTGCATGTTTTTTGAAAATCCACTATACCCTAAAAATATAACAACAGAGTAATTTTACCTTTTTCTAAGGAACATAACCTAATATCCCCACTATAATACCCTTGAAGACGATAAAACTAATTAGGATAGTGGTTGACGATTATATATGGAGCTTGTTAGAAAAAAACAGTTTTTTCATTGATTGACCAGGCGGCTGTATCTGAGCGCCAATCTACGAAGTTATTTTTGTGCGAACCCTTAGCTGACCAAAAGCAGACTAAAAACATGATTAGTGAAGACACCATTGGCGTTGGCAGTTTTCTTGGGGGATTTAAGATAGAAAGAGAGCTGGGAAGAGGAGGCATGGGAGTCGTTTACAAGGCCCATGAGC
>JAUVJO010000047.1 GCA_030592345.1 Deltaproteobacteria bacterium | reverse complement strand
TTTAGCCCTGAAAACAAGGCATTGGAGGTGTCCGGATAGGGTGCAAAAAAGGAGGTTACAGGAAATGCGTGCTCAAGTATGCGTATTTTTTAACGAAAAGGAGGGTGCAGTTCCACTCTGAGACCTGCTGAAGAAGGGATTGAGACTCGACACAGAGGAAATCGTACGCGAATCCGTTAGAGTAAGTTCCACTCTGAGACCTGCTGAAGAAGGGATTGAGACTGGGGCTGATTTGAATAGTGCCAAGGCTGTTTTAGCGTTCCACTCTGAGACCTGCTGAAGAAGGGATTGAGACTCCTGATAGATCCCTTTGTGGCAGGTCTTGCACCGCGTTCCACTCTGAGACCTGCTGAAGAAGGGATTGAGACACGGCTCGCCTGATTCCCTGGACCAAGCTTATTACCGTTCCACTCTGAGACCTGCTGAAGAAGGGATTGAGACCCTGTCTATGATATCATCTTGCAATACAGGAATCCTGGTTCCACTCTGAGACCTGCTGAAGAAGGGATTGAGACGTTTCGGCTTCTATGCTGGTATATCTGCGAGAAAAGACGTTCCACTCTGAGACCTGATGAAGAAGGGATTGAGACGAGTTAGCGAGGTGCAAGGAGCATAGAGCATGGAGGCTTCGAATTTAAGACCCGTTCGTTGCTCCCTGCTCCCTGCTCGTTGCTCGTTGCTCGTTGCTCCCTGCTCCCTGCTCCTTGCTCCCTGCTCCCTGCTCGTTGCTCCGTTCCACTCTGAGACCTGATGAAGAAGGGATTGAGACGCGAAGGGGGAACAAGGGGGACGTCTGTAAATAAGTAACTAACTCCTCCCTGTGAGCATTAAAGTACTTGAGGAGAAATCTGGAAACGCTCTTTTAGTCTTACAATTTTCAAGTAATCCTTTTTGAGCCGCTTCATAAGTCGTCATATGTGTCACATCTTGAATTGTGAATAAGCTGCCACTGTTAACAATTCAAGATATGACACCAAATACTTTAATGGACTGACTGGATCGACTACTGGGCAGTGGATTTTGACTTTGAATCCATGCGAGAGATTGTGCGCGTGCCGATAAATTCCCCCATCCCCCCTTTGACAAAGGGGGGAGCGAGGGGGGATTTGAAGAGGTCTGGACTGGCGATTATGTGTTTGAAAATGAGTGGCAGTCCTTTCGCACAAAAAAAGACCGCTCGCTGGAATTCAAAAGCGTGTTCAGGGAATGCCCGCCGGGGCGGCGCAAGGTAGCGTAGCGGTAAAGGTGGTGGTATCCGTTCACGGTTTACCGTTATCCGTTGTCCGTAGTGTCGTCATACACCATATCTAATTGCAGATATGGGATTTTCTAGCCATCTGGCTGTGGACTTATCCGTTGTGCGACCACCGGCAACACCTGGTCCTTGCTACCACTCTCTGCCCATCGGTGAACGGACAACGAAGAACTGTGAACGGTTACAGGTGGTGGATATTTTTGGCAATGACACCATGAAGATTGTGGAGGTAACGATATGGCTTGGTTGAGTTATCCAAAATTTTATCGGCAACGCCTTATTCTGATTTTGTTAGAAAAGGCAGGTGGCGTTTTGTCAAAAACGGATTTTCAGAAACTGTTGTTTTTATTACACCAGAAGGCCGTGTTTCAGTACTACGATTTTGTTCCTTACTACTATGGCTCATATTCGTTCCAGGCCGCATCAGACATTGAAGCTTTGCAAGCAACAGGCTGGCTTAAATCAGGGAAGAAAAATATCATTTTGCTAAAGCGACTCCCCGAGGCAAGAGGCTTGAGTGGACATGAAACCAATGAGATTAGCCGTTTTATGCAAAACCATAAAGATTATCGGGGTCGCAGGTTGCTGCGTTATGTTTATCAGCATTACCCCTATTATGCGGTCAAGAGTAAAATAGCGCGTGATGTTGTAAATAAAGAAACCTATAGGCGCATCCAGGCTGAAAGGAGCCGGACGATAAAACAGAAGCCCGTGCTTTATACAATCGGTTATGAAGGATTAACCTTTGAGGCGTATATCAACAAACTGATAGCCAATGATATACGCCTGTTGTACGATGTGCGGAAAAATCCGTTGAGCCGCAAATTCGGTTTTTCCAAAGGGATACTATCCAGTGTGTTACCAAAATTAGGGATTGAATACTTGCATGTCCCGGAACTGGGAATTATTCCGCAAAAACGAAAACAGCTCAATACAAAAGATGATTACGCCTGCCTGTTTGCTGAATACCGGAAATCTCTTCCTGAAAAAGCAACCTGTCTGCAAGAGTTGGCAGTGCTGATGGAGTCTTATCAAAGGATAGCACTGACCTGTTTTGAAAGGCATCCGCATTTCTGTCATCGTCATTGTATCAGTGATTATCTGGAAGCTGAGAAAGATATGGTGGTTGTTCATTTATGATCGAGAAACGAAAAATATTCATCACAGTCAAAACATATCCAACCCTGTCAAAAAAGTATGATGAGATTGTTTGTACGGCGGGTATTCTGGATGATGGGAGCTGGGCGCGTATTTATCCACTGCCGTTCCGTAAGTTGGATTACGAAAACCGCTATAGAAAATATCAGTGGATGGAAATTCAGTTAGAGAAAAATACGAGCGATTTCAGACCGGAAAGCTATAAGATCTGTGATATTGCACAAGTCAAGCTTATCGGAGAACCAGTTGGGACAACAATGGGATGGGCGGAGAGAGAAAACGTATTGTTTTTGATCAAAATCCAATCCACACTGATTTAACCGGTTTGATCGAACAGGCACAGAGGAATGAGTTTTCCCTCGCTACTTTCAAACCTGAGAAAATTATTGAAGTTGTTGTTGCTGAGACAGAACGCGAATGGAGTAAGGAAAAATTAATTCTCCTGAAAGCAAAAGCAAAACAGCTTTCTTTTTTTCAGACGGAAGAGGAAGTGAGAAGAGAATTTTCAGTAGTTGATAAACTGCCTTACAAATTTTTTTATCGCTTCAGGGACAAAAAGGGCAGAGAAGCCAAGCTCATAATCGAAGATTGGGAGATTGGCATGCTTTACTGGAATTGTCTCAAAAATTCCGGCGGTGACGAGCAAAAGGCTGTATCCAAGGTCAAGGAAAAATATTTTGATGTGTTTAGCAAAAGGGATATTTATTTGTTTTTAGGTACAACAAAACAGTTCCATGGGTGGGCTAAAAATCCGTTTGTAATTATTGGAGTTTTTTATCTACCGCATGAACCACAGCTTTCATTATTTTAGGTTCTCATAATATGGCATTGCATCCTGATTTTCCCAATTCTCCCCATGCCGTCCTAAACCCGGACATCCGCTGGTTTCCGGCCGACGAAGCCCTTCGGGAGTCAAGCTATGAAAAACTGTTGCCGCATTTGGTGCATGAAATGCGTAAAAAGGTGAAAGTGTGGCGGGATAACGGCTATAAAGGAGCGGCAGATACCAGTATTGCTTTGCTAAACTGGTGGTTTAATCAAGAGCATGGGGCTTGGGGTCTGCTCTTGACTCTTTCGAGGTAAAATGTTACAGATTGGGATATGGCACGTCCACTTAGAATAGAGTATCCTGGCGCTTGGTACCATGTGGTGAACCAGGGGTGATGTTCATAGATTCTTTTCAATCTTAGGGACAAGTCTTTCAAGTTCCCTTAAAGAGGTGATCGTATAATCAGGCTTCATCAATCTTATTATTTCTTCTTTGGAATGTTGTTTTGAGAAGAAATCCTTCATGTCTTCTGATTGCCATTCCTTCTCAATGGTTTCTTCAATGGTTTCATCGGCATGGCGTCCCCTGTTGATCTTTACGGTGATCATTCCAAGCCTGTTTGCTCCAAAGATGTCATTCCAATATCGATCTCCGACCATAACCGCTCGAAAAAATTCATAACCGATGTCTTTCTGAGATTTGAGCCACAGATAAGGATGAGGCTTTAGCTCGGTTTTCTCGGATGAGGAATAGAAGAAGTGCTTTTCGATTTCCAACTCAAGATCATATTGAGAGAAAAAGTGACTCAGGCCGAGTCTGACAATCTTACCTGCCTGTTTTAAGGGAGGGCCATTGGAGATGATCGTTAGCGGATATTTGTGATACAGCGCACTAAGGACCGGTGTCGCCTCAGGTTCACTCGTCATAATGCCGATCTTACAATCCCAATATTTCTCGATACCCGCTGCAATGACGATAGGGTCGTATTCATTGTTAAAATGAAGACATAACCTGTCAAAATGATCCTTTGCATTTGAATTGATTGAACGTATTTCTATTAGCTTTTGCAATGCTTCTCGGGGACTTGCTTTAAGCCCTGTTTGAATCATCGCTCTTATCGACATGAGAAGTGTCGTTTCGAGAAATTCAGCAGGGATATAGAGCACCGAATCCAAATCAAAGTGAATGCATTCGATTTTCCCCTTTATTTTTCCCTTATTGCGATTCATAACAGCTCACCGCAGAGACGCAAAGGGCGCAAAGCAAGAATGTAATTGACGTCTCGGAATTTCTACAACCTATTGAACTTATAGGTGTTTATCTGCCCTATTCCCACCTCGATCGAGGAATAATGGAATGTTGGAATATTGGAAAGATGTAGAACATAAAAAGATGAAAATCCTTTTAAACCCATTATTCCACCATTCCATTTTTCCATCATTCCAATTGCGGAGCTATACCTCGGAAGGTCATAAACTGCGCTTTTCTCGGTGAGTCATGAGCATCAAGAGCAAGGCGTGAAGGCGCGGAATAGCTGGCTATTGCAAGCCTGAGCAACGCGGCTATTGATGTTCATGGCCGGCGAAAAAGTGTTATTTATGGCCTTTCGAGGTATAAGTTCTTTTAATTCTTCTTAACCCACCAGTCCATTTTTCCAATTGGGGCGAAGCCCCCAAGTTCTTCTTTTGTAAGCAGAGTATAGTAGAGACGGGGTTGTATGTCAACTGGAAAAGATTCACAACATATTGTGATTCATAACTATCCTGGCCCCGCCCATGGATGGATAAAGGGGTCAGGGACACAGATGCTGATGGTCACAGATATGACTATTTGAAGGGCCATAAATCAAAGAACAGCCATGTTTATGCCAAACTGCCTTGAAGCAAACATGAGGTTATGCTATCGAGCGGTATCTTTTCAGTTTGTATCACCTGTAATCGGGCGTATCCAGAACTTGGGGGATGCATGCTCTTGAAACGACTTGCGCCGCATTTATGAAGTACATTAAGTGCCTAAAGTGAGCTAAAGTGCCTAAAGTTGAGGTATTCTACCTAATTTAAATATGTTGCGCCGGAGGCGCACTGCTTTATCCCGCTAAAAGCGGGACTCACTTTCTTGCTTTCGATAAAAAAACTGTTTCTTCAAGTCCTCAACTTTAGGGCACTTTAGACACTTTAGGCACTTTAGCTCACTTTCTTTCTTCCATTGTAGGTGGCTAATTCAATGCCTTCTGTGAAAAATATTAGAGCAGCCCTCATTCAGTTCGACATTCGCCTGGGTGACGTTGATTGGAATCTGGCTATGGCAAAGAAACACATCGCCCGCCTTGCCCAACAGGGTGCTCGGCTGGTTTTGCTTCCGGAGATGTGGACAACCGGTTTTGCAAATGAGCGTATCAAGGAGCTTTCTGAGAGCACACCAATCGTTCTTCAAGATCTTTCAGAGGTGTCGAGAAGACTGAGCCTTACGATAATTGGTTCTTTGCCTGAAAAGGTGTCGGAAGGCGTTTACAACACCGCTTATGTGGTGGACACGGATGGTTCTGTCGCAGGGGTTTATCGTAAGGTGCACCTTTTTTCGCCAACCAGCGAAGACAGGTATTTTCAGCCGGGCCGGGAGGCTGTGGTTGCAACGACCTCCCTTGGTCCAATAGGTCTGATGATATGCTATGACCTGAGATTCCCGGAGTTGTGCCGGTCTCTTGCACTCCGGGGGGCCAAAATCGTGGCTGTCATGGCCCAATGGCCGGCTCTACGTGTCGCTCACTGGAATGTTCTTCTCCAGGCCAGGGCCATTGAGAACCAGCTTTTTATCCTTGCCGTGAATCGATGTGGCCAGGATGGCGACCTGGTTTATGCCGGTCATTCACGGATTATATCCCCGTGGGGCGAGGTAATGGCAAGGGCGGCAAAGCGTCCGGCCACTCTTTCGGCCATGCTCGATTTGCGGTTGATTGAACAGACCAGAAATCAGATTCCGTGTCTTAAGGAGCGGATGCCTGAAACTTATGGATAAAAAGATCGTAAGATGTGAAGAGCTGAAAGAGACGGTGCAGGCCCTGAAAAGGGCGGCCAAGAAGATTGTTTTTACCAATGGCTGTTTTGATCTCCTTCATATAGGCCATGTTCGGTATTTGAAGGCCGCCAAGGGTGAAGGAGATGTCTTGATAGTGGGGCTTAATTCCGATCGCTCCGTTTGCCTGATCAAGGGGCCAAAACGCCCACTTGTGCCTGAGAACGAGCGTGCCGAGGTTCTGGCATCTCTGGCGTGCGTGGACTTTGTAACAGTCTTTGACGAACCAGACCCCCTGGTGACAATCCGGGCCGTAATGCCCGATGTGCTGGTAAAGGGTGCGGACTGGGCAGAGGATGCCATTGTTGGAAGAGATATTGTAGAGAGAGATGGTGGGCGCGTGGTTCGGATTCCATTGACAGAGGGTGCGTCTACCAGCAAAATGATAGAAAATATTGTGGCTGGTTATTTTCTGAACAGGTAGAAAATAAGTGTAAGAATGATGCTGATGACAATGCATGTGGTAACGGGAAAGTAGAATCGGAAATTCTCTTTTTTGATCAGGATATCACCGGGCAGCTTTCCAAGCCAGGGGACTTTTGGCGTAAGGACCAGCAATATGCCAACAGCGGCTATCACGAGCCCGATGATAATAAGGACTTTTCCAAAGCCGGACAAGGGAGTCATGGTTCAGATGAGAGATCGAATCAGGTTTCAGGTGTCAGCAGATTTCAGGTGTCAGGAGAAAGAAACACAAGAGCTTAAACCTGAATCCCGCTTTCAACTGGAAACCCCGGGGTTATGAACAGAGTTTCAGGTAAATGTAAACCACCTCTTTGGCTTTTATGAAAGATGCCCAAAAGTTTAGGAGAATTTTCCGGCCATGTCAAGGCGGATGAAGCCTTATGAAACTATATCAAAAAAAAGCACAAATTCTTCATCATGAAAAGGTGGGCACGGTTTATTTTAGAATGGGCTTGGCCTTTGACGACCTGGCCCGGAGTGCGAGGCCCGGGCAGTTCGTTATGGTGAGGCCCACGGGCGGATGTATTCCGCTGTTGCGGCGGCCGCTCTCTGTTCACAACCTCCTGGTTGAAAACGGCGAGGTGTGCGGTTTTGAGCTCCTGTACAAAGTGGTGGGACAGGGCACTCTGGCATTGTCAGGGCTGAAGGCGGGAGATGTTCTGGACGTCCTGGGGCCTCTTGGGAACGGCTTTTCTTGTCCTGAGGAGATTCGTAATGTGTTTATTGTAGCCGGTGGTGTTGGCGTGGCGTCACTCTACTACCTTGCCCTTCACCTTAAAAAGCAGAGGGCGGTCTGGCCCACGGTTTTCCTGGGAGGGCGGTCTGCTGCCGATATCCTTTGCCTTCAAGAGTTGGAGTCCACGAGCACAAAGGTTGATATCACAACAGAGGATGGCAGCATGGGCCAAAAGGGGCTCATAACATCGTCGGTTCAAAAGGCCCTTACGGTTGCCAAAAAACCGGACATGATATATGCCTGCGGCCCGCAGGGCATGTTAAAGGCAGTAGGTGAAATAGCTGCGGCCCACAACGTTTCGTGCCAGATCTCTTTGGAGACGGTTATGGCCTGCGGCTTTGGGGTCTGCCTGGGATGCGCTGTGGAAAAAGCTGACAGCCCGGAAGCTTATTTTCATGCTTGTACGGACGGTCCGGTCTTTGATTCACGTGACGTTTTCTGACTTTTTTTGAACGTTTGTAGGCGTTTACAGGTTCAGGGTTCACCGTTCAGGGCTCCTTTTTTTGTTGGTCTTCTTCGTGGGCCAAGCCCGCCCAAGGCGGGAATGAAACCACGACCCCTGAACCTTGAACCCTGAACCGGTGAACGGTTACGGAGAGAGAATTTATGCAAACGGAATACGACCCTGAATTTGTAGAACTGAAGTGGCAGGAAATTTGGCAACAGAGGCAATTGTTTCGGGTGGAGGAAGACCCGGAAAAGGAAAAATATTACCTGCTCGAGATGTTTCCTTATCCATCAGGTAACATCCACATGGGACACGTGCGCAACTACACGATCGGAGATGTAGTCGCTCGATATAAACGTATGAGGGGGGCAAATGTCCTTCACCCCATGGGCTGGGACGCTTTTGGGATGCCGGCAGAAAACGCAGCCATCGCTCACCAAGTGCACCCGGCCAGGTGGACGTATGAGAATATTGACACCATGCGCTCCCAGTTGAAGCGGCTTGGGTTTAGCTATGACTGGGACCGAGAACTGGCTACCTGTCAGCCGGAATACTACCGTTGGGAACAGTGGCTTTTTGTCAAGATGTTCGAAAAGGGGATGGTTTACAGGAAAAAATCGTCTGTAAACTGGTGCGAAACCTGCCAGACAGTGCTGGCTAACGAGCAGGTGGAGGCGGGTCTATGCTGGCGTTGTGGCGAGGTCGTAACCCAGAGGGATTTGGACCAATGGTTTTTTCGTATTACGGATTTTGCTGATGACCTTCTGGAGTATTGTGACCGCCTGGCCGGATGGCCCGGCAAAGTCGTGACCATGCAGAAGAATTGGATCGGAAAGAGCCTGGGAGCCGAAATCCGTTTTCCCCTGGAAAATAGCGACGGCCACATCCCGGTGTTTACGACACGTCAGGACACGGTCTTTGGGGCCACGTTTATGTGTATGGCTCCCGAACACCCACTGGTTATGGAACTTGCTGCCGGGACCGAGCAGGAAGATGCAGTAAGGGCCTTTGTCGAGCGCATGCGCCTACAGGACAAAGCCAAACGTACCTCTGACGATTATGAAAAGGAAGGGGTCTTTGTCGGGGCGTATTGCGTCAACCCCTTTACTAAGCGGCGCATGCCGATCTTTACGGCCAACTTTGCACTCATGGAATACGGGACCGGCGCGGTCATGGCAGTACCTGCCCATGACCAGCGAGATTTTGAGTTTGCCCGAAAATATGGCCTTGACATCATTGTCGTGATTCAGCCCAAGGGCGAAACACTCGACCCTCAAACCATGACCGAAGCTTATGTGGAAGATGGGGTATTGGTTCGATCCGGGTCCTTTGACGGGACGGAGAATGTGAAGGCACTTGATGCGATTGCGGATTATCTGGAAGAAAAAGGGCTTGGAAAAAGGGCGGTCAGTTATAGGCTGAGAGATTGGGGAATTTCCCGCCAGAGGTATTGGGGTGCGCCTATCCCCATTGTCTATTGTGACGATTGTGGAGTGGTGCCGGTCCCGGAGGAGGAGCTTCCTGTCATACTCCCGGAAGATGCCGAGATGCTGGAAGGGGGCAAGTCGCCCCTGCTGTCATTGGAGAGCTTTGCGAAAACCCGGTGTCCCGGGTGCGGCAATCCCCACGCCCGTCGCGAGACCGATACAATGGACACATTTGTGGAATCCTCGTGGTATTTTGAACGCTTTTGCAGCCCCCGGCATGGCAAGGGGATGTTTGACGAAAGGGCCGTAGCATACTGGATGCCTGTGGACCAGTACATTGGGGGCATTGAGCATGCGATCCTCCATCTTTTGTATTCTCGGTATTTCACGCGCGTTCTTAAAGAATTTGGGCTTGTTGACTACCAGGAGCCCTTTACACGTCTCTTGACCCAAGGGATGGTTTGCAAAGAAACGATAAAGTGCCCTGATCATGGCTTGTTGTATCCTGAAGAGGTCATCACAAAGGATGGGCTTAAGACGTGTGAACATTGCGGAAGCCCGGTTGAGATAGGGCGAATCGAAAAAATGTCCAAGTCAAAAAAGAACGTGGTTGATCCGAATGCGCTTATAGATAAATACGGGGCAGATACGCTGAGGCTGTTTTGTCTTTTTGCAGCACCCCCTGAAAGAGACCTGGACTGGAGCGATCAAGGGGTGGAAGGTGCATATCGATTTCTAAACCGGGTGTGGCGACTGGTGGGAGATCATGTGGACAGGCTACAGGGTGTAAAGCCCTTTGATGGAGGCAAAGACCTTGCCGGAGACTCAAGGACCCTTTACAGAAAGATCCACCAGACGATCAAGCGGGTCACAAACGATATTGAGACGAGATTTCACTTTAACACAGCCATTAGCGCTGTCATGGAACTGGTGAACACGATACAGGCTGTTAAGGAGAGACTCCTTTTTGAGCCTGCAGGTCCGTCGGTCTTGAGGTCGGCCCTAGAGACCGTAGTGGTCCTGATTTCGCCGATTGTGCCGCACCTTGCCGATGAGTTGTGGGAGGCCCTTGGCCAGTCCGGAAGCGTCCTCGAGGTTTCGTGGCCTGCTTATAGCGAGGACGCCATTGAGGAGGACCAAATACTCATTGTCATTCAAGTAAACGGCAAGGTGCGGAGCAGGTTTCAGATAGCAGCAGATGCTGATGAGGATATGATAAAGGATACCGCGCTCGCTGATGAGAGGGTTGTCGCCCGCCTTCAAGGCCGGCCAGTCAAAAAGATCATCGTTGTCCGGAATAAGCTCGTAAACATTGTGGTGTAGCTATAGACTTTCACATATTAAATTTCACAGCGTTATCGGTCGTCGGCGTATTACAATACAGCCTCCTCCCTTTGGTCTTGTGAAATTTAATATGTGAAAGTCTATATTGTATTGCGGAGTGCCGAGTGCGGAATGCGGAGTGCGGAACTTAGAAAAACTAATGACGAATGACAAATGATAAATTAGCACTGGCCCTGGTTGTGTTGCTGGCTGCCTCCGGCTGCGGGTATAGCTTTAAGGCTGTGGGGCTGACCGCACCGGAAGGGGTGCGAACCATTGCTGTCACAGTGCTGGAGAACAGGACTTCGGAATCAGGGATTGAAACCATCTTTGCGAGCGACCTGGCTTATGAATTTACCAGAAGCAAGGTGCTGCGAGTCGTGGACAAGGATGCGGCAGATGCTGTTTTGAGTGGCTGCATCGTCTTTTTGAATGTGGATGCGATCTCTCACACCGCAAGCTACCAATCTGATGAACGACGTGTCACTCTAGCGCTTGATTTGGTCTTGAAACGGACTGACGGCGAGGTCATATGGTCAGTGAGGGCCCTGCAGGACCGGGAATGCTTCAAGGTCTCTTCAGACAAGCTAGACACGGAAGCGAACGAGAGGGCAGCCATTGAGACCATATTCGAACGGATGGCCGAAATAGTCCACTATCGCATCCTTCACGGCTTCTGACGATAATACGCCTCGGAATTTCTACAACCGTGTGTAATTATTTATCTTTCAGAGGCAATTTTTTGTGCCATTATTCCACTTGGGGCGAAGCCCCTAAGTTCTGAGTGATGGCGTTGACTTGCCTGGTGAGTCGAGATATTTTTCTGGAAGCGTTCCTGCGGTGGATGACGCCTTTTTGGGCTGCCTTGTCGATAACAGGGATAGCCGTGGCCAGGGCAGCCTGAGCTTTTTCCCGGGACATTTCTTTTGTAGTGGCCCTGACGTCCTTAATAACGCTTTTCACGCGCGTACGGGTCGATTTGTTGCGAAAATAACTGACTACATTCTGTTTGGCCCGTTTAATGGCCGATTTATGTATTGCCAAAGTTGTTTGCTCCTTTCAGCCTTGAGTAGTGTCATAGTAATAGGTGTCTCAAGAGGCGTTGTCAAGTCCAATTTTTATGTCTGAAACCGCTCGTATTACAAAGGCCGCAGGGACTGTGGGGGCGGCCACGCTGCTTAGCCGTATCCTCGGATTTGTGCGGGATGTGGTTGTGGCCTGGTTTTTTGGGGCTGGACTTGTGGCTGACGCCTTTTTTGTGGCGTTCAGAATTCCTAATCTCTTGCGCCGGCTTTTTGCCGAAGGCTCTCTCACAATTTCCTTTATCCCGGTCTTTACGGAGCATCTCTACAAGTGCGGCCGTGAAGATGCTTTCAACTTAGCCCGGTCCGCATGGTGGCTCCTTACCATTATCTTGCTTGTAGTGACCGTGATCGGGGTTTTTCTGTCACCACTCATCGTCAGGGTTGTTGCGCCTGGTTTTTTTGCGTTTCCAGCAAAGTATGAGTTGACTGTCCTTTTGACGCGGATCATGTTTCCTTATATTTTTTTCATCGGCCTGGTTGCGTTGGCCATGGGAATTCTGAATGCCCTAGACCATTTTGCAGCACCTGCTTTCGCCCCGGTTTTGTTAAATGTGGCCATGATCGGCTCGGTACTAATCCTTTCGCCCTACCTGGAAAAGGCATCCGTAGGTCTTGCCATAGGGGTAATTATCGGTGGGGCGTTGCAGTTGGGCCTTCAGATCCCTTTTATGATCCAAAAGGGCTTCCATCTGTTGGTGCGGAGTCCTATATACCATGCGGCCGTCAAGCGGATAGCACTGTTGATGACACCGGCGGTCTTCGGTGCTGCCGTCTATCAGATCAACATCCTTGTGGGGACCCTGCTTGCTTCACTCCTTCCGGAAGGGAGTATATCGTATCTTTATTACGCTGACCGATTGGTCCAATTTCCACTTGGTGTGTTTGCCATAGCCCTTGCAACAGCCGTGTTGCCCAGTCTGTCCAGGCAGGCAGCAGCAAACGATATGGATGGGCTGCGAGCGTCCTTTTCATATGCCATCAAATTGGTCTTCTTTATCACAATTCCAGCTATGATAGGGCTAATGATTCTGAGGGAACCGATTGTACGCCTTCTTTTTCAAAGAGGGGCTTTTGATGCGGCTACAACGCGCTTGACGGCTCAGGCCCTCCTCTATTATGCTCTTGGCCTATGGGCTTTTTCAGGCGTACGCATTGTGGTTGCGACTTTCTATTCCCTTCAGGACACCAAAACCCCGGTCAAGGTCGCTGTCATCTCTCTTGTGGTGAACATCGCGTTTAGTATCGTGCTTATGGGGCCAATGCAGCATGGTGGGCTGGCACTGGCGATATCGCTTTCGTCAGGGGTGAATCTTGTGCTGCTAATTTGGGTTCTAAGAAAACGTTTGGGTAGAATCGGGGCTCGTGATATACTGCATTCCGTTCTTAGATGTTCAGCCTCTGCAGCCATCATGGGATGTGCGATCGCTTTTGCGGCCATGTGGGTAATGCCCGAATCCGGTCTAAGCCAGTGGCACCTTTTTGTATGGGTCATGGGGAGTGTTGTGGCGGGCTGTGTAATTTACGCTGGGTGTGCCCGCTTTTTCAAATGCCAAGAGCTGGGGGCGTTGATCGATATCGTGAAAGCAACTACTCATAAGAAGCACACATAGATGGGTAACCGTTCACGGGTTCATTGGTTCAGGGTTCAACCGAAATCCAAACCGTCCTGCGAGCAAGGATAACGAAAGAAAGGTAACCCTGAACGGAGAACTCAGAACCTGTAAACGCCTACATAGATGGAGTTTTCTATGAGGACAAGGAGCAAGATTATCGTTGCTGGTGGCATACTAGCTCTCATTGGCTTCCTGGTTGTTCTTGGGTTGGGAGATCGGGGTGCGGTTGATCTTTATCGACTCAAGATCCAAAAAAATAGTTTGGAAGATACCAACCTCGAGCTTGAGATAAAAAATCGGCAGCAGTATCGGATCATTGA
>JAUVJO010000030.1 GCA_030592345.1 Deltaproteobacteria bacterium | reverse complement strand
GAGCTTTCAGCTTGTCCGGTTTATCCGGGCCAGGCTCACTTATAAGCGAGTTTCAGACGTTTTCAAATTTAATTGCCTGTCGGCGGGCCTAATCTCAGGAAATTACCCGGACTTTTTGAGAAGTTACAATGCATTTAGACAACCTACCGATCTATCGAAGCAAGTTGCATGTAATCAGATGTTATCAAAGGGATGTAACGCAAAGTTACAACCTCTGAACTTCCGAACCCGTGAACGGTTACATGAATTCCAAAAGATGCCAGCCTAAGGAGTTCAGGCGTAAGCCTTTTATTCTTCATTAAAATATTGATATATTGCAACGATCTTGGTAAGTATGAAACTCTGATCTTTGCGTAAAACAGCGGGCTTGTTTGTGCGACGTACTGCAGTACGCCCCTGCTCAACCCCTTGTTTTCCCCTTCGGGGCGTATAGGCCCTATGGGCCGGATGCTTGATCTTGCAAATCCCGTTTAAGCGGGACTGAATCGGAAACTGCGCTGTGCCCATCCGGAATTTCCGGATGGGCACTATCTAAAAGTCGAATGAGGTACACAGAAATGGAAACTCAAAAACTCCATGACGATATTATACGACAAAAAGAGGAAAAAGACGTGGTGATCCTTGCGCATTACTACCAGCGACCGGAGATCCAGGCCGTTGCCGACTTTGTAGGAGACTCCCTGGAGCTTAGCAGGGTGGCGGCATCTGCCCCACAGGGGACGATCCTGTTTTGCGGGGTGAAATTCATGGCAGAAACGGCCAAGATCCTTTCCCCAGACAAAACAGTTCTGACCCCCTATCCTCTGGCAGGCTGTCTTCTGGCCGACATGGCTGAACCTCGGGAGGTTGAGGAGGCAAAGAAGGCCAATCCCACTGCCCAGGTTGTCGCCTATGTGAACGTTTATGCCGAGATAAAGGCATTAGCAGACATTATCTGTACCTCGGCCAATGCCGGCAAAGTCATGGAAAAAACTGAGGGGGATAAGATCCTCTTTGTCCCGGATAGAAACCTCGGGGCCTTTCACGCCCGGACAATGAAGGGAAAAGACGTCCGACTGTGGGATGGGTACTGCCCCATCCATGAAAGAATTACCCCGGAAGCCATCGAGAGGGTCCAGAGAAAACACCCTGATGCCCTGGTCATCGTTCACCCCGAGTGTCCCCCGAGAATGACAGAGAAGGCCGACTTTGTGGGTTCAACCTCGCAGTTGCTCCGGTTTGTGGAACAATCGGATGCAAAGTGTTTCATCGTGGGAACAGAAGAAGGCATACTTCACGAGATGAAGAAAAAAGCCCCGGACAAGGATTTTCTCCTCCCGGACCCGATTCCCATCTGCGACCAGATGAAGATGATCACCTTAGAAAGGGTACATAAAGCCCTCAAAGAGGATATCTACCCGGTAATCGTAGAAGAAGCAATCCGCGCCAAGGCGGAAAAGGCTATCAGGAGGATGTTAGAGCTGTGAAAGGACTCGACCCCTTTGTACTGAAGGATCTCCTCAAGGTCTATCTGAAAGAGGACCTGGGCCACGGAGACATCACAACCTGCCACTTACCGGGAAAGGAAAGCACCGTGACCGCGGTCATCAAAGCCAAGGACCACGGCGTGCTGGCAGGGCTGCCCGCGGTGTCAGGGGTATTTTCCCTTTTGGACCCCG
Organism: Deltaproteobacteria bacterium; assembly: GCA_030592345.1. Lineage (GTDB taxonomy): Bacteria > Desulfobacterota > Desulfobacteria > Desulfobacterales. The sequence continues at coordinate 13,195 of JAUVJO010000030.1, read as the reverse complement.
GGGTAAAGATCGAAGCACTGGCAGACGAGGGCTCTGCTATGGTTGACGGGACAGAAATCGCCCGGGTAACCGGCCCTGCCTTGGCCGTCTTGCGGGGGGAGCGAACAGCGCTCAATATCCTTCAAAGACTCTCAGGCATTGCGACAATCACCAGGGAGATGGTCGATCTGATTGCTTTGACTCACACTAGGCTCGTAGACACGCGAAAGACCACTCCGGGCTTGCGGCTCCTTGAAAAGTATGCCGTGACCGTGGGAGGGGCCTGTAATCACAGAATGGGGCTCTACGATTGCGCCATGATCAAAGACAATCACATCAAGGTGGCAGGCTCGATTCAGGCTGCCATAAAAGCAGTAAAAAACGCCATTCCGTTTACTGCTCGCATAGAGGTTGAGGTGACAAACCTCAAGGAGCTTGAAGAAGCCTTGCAAGCAGGGGCAGACATGGTTCTCCTGGATAACATGGATCTCGCTACACTGGAGCAGGCCGTGGGTCAAGCAAGAGAAAAGGCCCTCACCGAGGCATCAGGAAATATTACCCCTCAAAACATCCTCGCTGTGGCCAAAACCGGAGTAGACTATATCTCGTCTGGTTCCATCATCCATCACGCAGTGTGGCTGGATATGAACATGAAGATCTTGTAGGAAGGAAAATATGAAAAGGGGCGTATCTAACAGTTGGAGGAAGACAACAACTTTTCCGCATCCTTCTGGAAAAAAGAAAGTGAGCTTAAGTGCCTAAAGTGTCTAAAGTGCCCTAAAGTTAAGGACTTGAAGAAACAGTTTTATCTTGAAAGAAAGTGAGTCCCGCCTTTAGCGGGATTAAGCAGTGCGTCTCCGGCGCAACATATTAAAACTAGACAGAATACCTCAATCCCGCTAAAAGCGGGACTCACTTTAGTTCACTTAATGTACTCCATAAATACGGCGCAAGTGATTTCAAGAGGATGCCTACCCCAAGTTCTGGATACGCCCCTGCACGGCCCTTAGTACCGGCTCGTGAAGCTCCCCGTTGGTTACAACAATGCCTCTGTTTTTAGTAAGCCTTCTTCCCAACGAAAAATCGAGCGGTTTGCCGTCCATGTCAGTCACCTTGCCCCCGGCTTGTTCAACTATGATGGAACCAGCCGCATGGTCCCAAATCGTTTCCATATAAGATTCCCTGGTAGGAAGCCGCAGGTAGATTGTGGCATCGCCCCTGGCCACAATACCGTATTTGCACTGGCTGTCCATGCGCACAGGGGGTTTATCAATGCCTAATACTTGTGCTATCCGTGCGCTGTGGTCGTGCGAGGAGTGGGATGATTCAACCGATTCACAGAACAGGGCTTGAGAGGGATGGATCAACTTTTTCACCTCGATCCTCTGTCCCACGGAATCCTTAAACCCTTGCATTGCTGAACCCTCTCCCCTGACCGCCACAAACAGGCAGCCCCGATGACCATTGGGCCCACTGCTATCCAAAGGCAGGTTCGGGCATCCCAGAACTCCGAGAACGACCAGGCCGTCTTCCACAAGGGCCAGGGCAACTGCGTACTGACCTCCACGTAAAAAACCCTTGGTTCCGTCTATCGGGTCAAGTGTCCAGAACCGTCCGCTGGGGCCTCCCTCGCCAGATCCCCGGTCAATGGCGTCAAGGATCTCATGATCAACCAGATCAGGACTTATTCGTTTGACATGGTTGGTCACCACTTCTTTTAGCCAAGCATTTTCGCCCTGACACAACAGGTGCGAATCCTCTTCAGCTACCAGTGGGTCGTCCGGAAAGGTTGCCGCAAGGTGGTAGCTCACCACTGCCTGTGCCCCAAAATCAGCAACCGTAACCGGGGAGCCGTCATCTTTTCCAATCGTTTCATCGGAAAGGAGACTGGCGCGCACTGTCTCACAGAGTCTGCACGCCTTAAGAACCGATTCAATACCAACACGACGTTCTAATTCAAAAGTCATCCGATCACATTCTCCTAAGTATAATACTGTTTGGCATCATCTCGATATTGACTGTCAATGTCTGCTATAGACTTTCACATATTAAATTTCACAAGGCCAGAGGGAGGAGGCTGTTGGGAAAGGCCGTCCCACAATGCTTCGTAGTTCAAAGACTCCTGGTTGACAATCGTCTCTATTGCCTTGTCTACTGATGCGTTTCCTGCTTTCTTGGACTCGCTTGCCTCTTCCCATACGTTATGCGCAATCCGTTGGATGTTGTACGGTATATCCCGGCCTTTTTTCAATATCAGGTCAACTACATTTTCACTCAAGTCGTATTCTCCTCTTGCAAACCAGCTTTCAATAAAGGGGATGAACAAATCTCGCGGGATGGGAGTCAACTCCATGATTCTTCCCATACGATAGAAGGCACGCCTTTTGTCTTTCACCATGTTACGTATTACGGACCTCTTGGAACCAGAAAAGATATATACCTCGAAAGGCCACAAATAACGATTTTTCGCTGGCCATGAACACCAATAGCGGTGTTGCTCAGGCTTGCAATAGCTTGCTATTCCGCGCCTTCGCGCCTTGCTCTTGATGCTCATTGCTCATCGAAAAAACGCAATTTGCAACCTTTGAGGTATAGCCGACTCGCTGATGAGATTGCACTACTGCCCGAATAGCCTTTTCCACATCCGTGCCATTGTATTTCGCAATATCGGAAAACTCGTCAATGATAACTACAAATCGCTTTTTTTCCTTATTGACGCCTTTTCCGGATATTCCAAGACTTCTGTCAGTATTTGAAAGACTTCCTTTTCCCTGGCCATATATTCCACAGAGAAGGAGACTGTGCCATCAGGATTCGGGTCCAATTTGGGACGCAGGCCCGGAAGAATCGCGGGACAGCTTTGACCATTCTTTCAAGCTTGCCCTCAACCACTTCAACAACTGCTTTTGCATACTGCTCAGTAAAATGTCGGATGGTGGGGGCCTTATAAAGATCGATGTAAACCGTGAGAAAACCCTCTTGTCTTAAGTTCTTCTGTAGGTTTTTCAACAAGCAGGTCTTTCCAATACGTCTCGGAGAAACCAAGAAAACTTTGCCCATATTGCTCATTTCTGATGCCAGGCCGGAAAGTTCAGTTTGCCTGTCCGCGAAATGATCACCGAAAACAAGACCTCCATAGATAAAAGGATTCCGCATTGTTTCACCATCTTTTCTATAGATTTTCAGAAATTATGTTTCACAGAAACAATAGGGAAAATTCGTGCTGTTTTCAAGCCGTCAGGCGCAAATTCGAAACACGAAATTCGTGATGTTCTCAAGGCGTCAGCCGCAAACAATATCAAATGACCAAAATACAAAACTCAAAACAAACACGAAAATCTCAATAATGGCATACAGCGTAAATAGAGTTTTGAACATTCAGACATTTGAATTTCGGATTTATTTAGGATTTCGATATCCTGATTTGCGGCATACGCCTTGAGAACAGCACGGATTTATTTTTTGAAATTATTTATCTTAAAGCCTATATCTGCCGTGTTTCAAGAAAATCTGCCAACAGGCATTACGTTAACGACAAAACAGTACTAGCGTAATGCTATTTTCGTAACACGAGAAGTGGGACAGATCAAGGAAAATGGAGAATCCGACCCATGAATTGGAGGATGAGGGTGCGCAAAATGGCAAAGTTCGGGATTTCGAAACTTTTCCATTGACAAATCGGTGAATGAAGAAGACATTTGGACGCGCTGATATGGTAGGAAGGTGTGTGATGGGCATATCTAAGAGTTGGGGGGAGATAACAATTCTTCCGCATCCTTGAACGGTTACCTTTTTGACAAATAGTTTGAGAGGCGGGGAGTGAAAAAATCAAGCCACAAAGATTCGAGTAGCGGATCCGCATCTGAAATTTTTAGTCTCGGATCCCAGATTGACAAAAAGAATATTGAGATTGCCGATGAAATCGTCGACACCTGGCAGAGCATTGTAGATACTGTGGCAGAGATTGTTAACGTGCCTTCTGCATTGATTATGAAGGTTGATGACCCTTACATCGAAGTCTTTCGCGCAAGTGAATCGAGCAATAATCCTTATGAAGCCGGGGCGAGAGAACACCTGGCAAGGCTTTACTGTGAGAGGGTAATAAAGACGAGAAAGAAACTCCTGGTTCCAAATGCATTGAAAAATAAAAAATGGAACAAGAACCCGGATATAAAACTGGGGATGATTTCCTACCTTGGTTTTCCGCTCCTTTGGCCTGACGGTGAAGTCTTTGGCACAATCTGTGTGCTCGACTCAAAGGAGAACAAATACGAAAAACGCTATGAGAAGCTCATGGTAAGGTTCAAGGAACTTGTCGAAGCTCACCTTGCCTTACTGTATAAGAATCTGGCCGACAGAAAGGGCCTGGAAAATATCCTTAATAACCTCACGGAGGGGATCATAGCGCATGATAAAAAGAGGCAGATCCTGTTTTTTAACCGGGCTGCTGAACAAATAACCGGTTATGTAAGGGAAGATGTCCTCGGAAGGGACTGTCATGAGGCATTTGGAGGACCTTTTTGCGGCAGCCGTTGCTCCTTTCTAAACGGCTCGCCTGATTCCCTGGACCAAGCTTATTACCCCCTGAATATACTCACCAGGGAAGGCGAACCCCGGCGGCTTGAGATGACAGTTACCGGCAGGACGGATGACGCTGGGCGCTTTATCGGCGTTATCGCCTCTTTTCGGGATGTGACAGACCTGATCGGGTTAAAGATACAGCTTGGGGATCTGGAAAGCTTTGCCGGGATAGTAGGCAGGGACCCCAAGATGCTCCAGGTTTATAGGGAGATACGAGACCTGGGCACCAACGACTATCCGGTGCACATTTTTGGTGAGACCGGCACGGGAAAGGAACTGGTGGCATACGCCATCCACAATGAGAGCAGGCGGGGCGGGGGGGCTTTTGTGCCCGTCAACTGTGCAGCCCTTCCTGAAGGCACCCTTGAGAGCGAGCTTTTCGGGCACGTGAAAGGGGCCTTTACCGGAGCCGTGCGGGACAAGAAAGGCCGGTTTGAGCTGGCCAATGGCGGCACCCTCTTCCTGGACGAGGTGACTGATCTGCCAAAGGCTGTGCAGGCAAAGCTCTTGCGCGTGCTTCAGGACGGGGCATTCGAGCCAGTGGGTGGCGAGAAAACCATCTCGGTGGACGTGCGCCTGATCAGCGCAACCAATCAGGACTTGAAGCGCGAGGTGGAAAGGGGTAATTTTCGCGAGGACCTTTACTATCGTATCAACGTGGTCCCTATCAATCTCCCGCCGCTAAGGAAGCGAAAGAATGACATCCCTCTTTTGCTGGAGCACTTCCTTGATAAGGCTGCCAAAGAGGGGCAAGCAACCCCTGGGCTTACCAAAGAGGCCCTGGCAATCATGATGGACTACGCCTGGCCCGGAAACGTGCGCGAACTTCATAGTGCCATCCGGTTCGCAGTAGTAAAATGCAGAGGCAGGATCATTCAGCCCGATGACCTTCCCCTGGAATTGAGAAAATCTCAAAAAGAACGTCCCTCCCGCGGCCCTTCAAAAAAACTCGATCCGCAAAGTGTTCAAGCCGCCCTGGATCAAAGCGGAGGCAACAAGGCCAAGGCTGCCAGGATGCTAAATGTGGGCCGAGCCACCCTGTACCGGTTTCTTGCTGATTTCCCGGATGTCTCATGAGACAGTCGTGTCGGTAAATGAACAGATCTTCAATCGTTGTTTTCTATAGGCTTTCACATATTAAATTTCACCGCGTTATCGGTCGTCGGCGTATTACAATACAGCCTCCTCCCGCTGGCCTTGTGAAATTTAATATGTGAAAGTCTATAGCAGCGCCGATCTCAAGTCTTCAATCTTTACCTCTACTTTCATCAGGCCTGAAAGCGCTTCTCGCACAGCATGAATGAAATCATGTCCAAGGTCTTCCGGAATGGTCTGAGTTTTGCCCAGCCTGTATGTGGAAAGACATGTTTTCTTTTTGTAATCGCTCCCGCCCGATGAAAGTCTGACGGCTTTCTTCATGGTTTGGCCATTATTGCTGCCCTCAATAGGAGAGACAGGGGCCGCCTTTCAGTTTTACAGGCTTCAGTTTTAGGTTCCATGGGTCCGCTGCAACGCTCAATTCCTCTATCTTCGAGTTCCTTGCCATCATGAATCGGTTCTAAAAAAATTACTTAGAAACTGGAAGACTAAAGAGCGTTTCCAGACTTCTCCTCAAGCGCTTTATTGCTCATAAGGAGGAGTTAGTTACCTATTTACAGACGTCCCCCTTGTTCCTCCTGGCGTCCTCGACCCCTGGCGTCCTCAGTTTGGGGGGGATGTTGACAAAATGTTCAGAAACGCACTCGCCTTGATAATATCAATCCCCTGGTAAACTTCTAAGTCCAACAAGTGATGATCTCCGGAAAGGATGTAATCCGCTTCGCCTTCGTATGCACATGCCAGGTATTTATTATCCGCAGGATCATCTTTAATTGCGTTAACTATTTCTTCTCCTTCAACAATCCAGGCAAACATTAAGAGATCTTCGAAATATTCATCTATTTCCTGTGCGGTTTTGCGATGGTATTTTTGGATTTTCGGGTAGAGCAAGATGCGTTTTATCTCCTTAATAATAGCGGGAGACAAAATCAATTCAACCCGGTTCTGTTGGACCAGATCGAGAATCTTGCCGGGATTTGAATTCGGCTTGATGAGACCGCTGGCAAAAAGGTTGGCATCAACAACAATCTTCACAAAAATCTATCCGTTTGAGGCTTCGAGTTTTTTGGCTGCCTGTGTGGCTTCTTCCAGAATATCGTGGAGCTTATCGGAATCTTCTCCGGCAAAAGACTCGCTGATTTTCGACATGTTGACAAAAAAACGGTGCCTGGCCTTATCCATTTGTTTAAATTTCTTGATGGGAATAATTGCCACCATCGGTTTTCCTTTTCGCTCCACAATATACTGGTCGTTTCTAAATGATACCGCATTCATTATTGTGCCTAATGTTTGTCGGGCCTTAAGGGCTGTAACTACCTTTAATGACATAATATTGCTCCTTGCGAACTATAGTAATTGATATACTTGCTTTTTAGCTAAAGATATGTATGTTGTCAAGTCAAAACAAGAGTTCCAGAAGTCACGAGACATTTCAATAGCGCTGTCGGAGACCGTCCAGCATCGACTCAATGCTGGAATCCCTTGGGTGGCCTGCCAACATCACTTTCATGCCGGCCATGGCCCAGCGGTTGGCAGCTTCCCCGAAAGTGGAGATGCGGGAGTACCAGTAGCCTGCCTCTTCACGAGTGAATCGATCCAGCCGGCGTGCGATCAGCTCCACCCGATCCAGCTCCTTGATTCGTTCCTGGAGCTTGAAGATCAGCGCCAGCTTGCAGCCTGCTTCTGCATCCAGGGGTAGATTCCCCCGGAAGGTAATCCGTTTGCTATTCAAAAACTGGTGCAGCTCCAGCGGAATGCCTGCATTGTCACACACGCGGCTAAGAGCGGCGCGAATCACAGGAAGGCAGCGCAGTTGCTGCTGGCCATAGATAAGGCCGCGTTCTTTCAGGATCGATCTCGGAGCAACAAGGTTTTCTGTATCTGTCCGTTGGTTCGGGAGAATACGTTCCTTGATAATGAACAGGGGAATAGGCCTGTCCCTGTGCTCAGTAACACGCAATATCCATGGGGCGCCAGCGATTTGTGGTTTCACACGCCTTATGTAGTGGCTCCCAAGATCCTTTTTCATCTTGGCCTTTCTTTTCATATCTTCTGCCTACTGCTCACTGCTTCACCTGCTTACGGAGCTCTTGAATAAAAGGGCAGTCATCTTCAGGCTCGTCGATGTCGAGGTACGCATCTGTATCTTCTCCCGTTTGAACAAGGCCGGCCGCGACCTCAAAAAGTTCGCCCAGATCCTTGAGCGATTCTGCCGGCGTATCAGTAACGGCGATTCTCAGTTTTCCGCCTTTGGGCAAAACCATCTCGGTCAGATCGAGGCTGTCGATACGGCTCTTGCCGCCTTTCTGATATAAGGAGCCGATTCGGCGTAGCAGCGGTAGTAGTGTTTTCGCTCCTTCTTTCCCTGCCAGGCTAAACCTTCTGGCTTTCTCTGTTATCCAGCCTTTTTCCGCTGCTTTAGCCGGGGTGATAATCACATCATCAGGTTCAGGGTTGTAAAAAACGGCGCTTGACCCGCCAATCAGGTCAGGCTTTTCATCTTGATCCACTTTTCCTTTGAAGACCATTATCCATCGATTAGACTGTATCTGAATGTGGGGATTCCGGCGTCACAGCCGAAGGTTTTATACGTATCGAGGAGTTGCCTCCGTTCCCATTCGCGCGGGTCTTTCTGGCTGATCTTAGTGGGGTCAATTTTAATGAAGGTTTCCATTGGAAAGAATCACGAAGCGGACATTCAGCGACCTGGCGTACTTGCGAGCCTGCTTTTTTCCAACCAAGGGGTCTATTTCTTCGGATTTCGCTTCAAGCACCGCACAGGGGAAGCCTTTAGTGTCAAGCAAGAGGTAATCCACAAAGCCATTAACGGTTTTCTCGAAATCATCACCGAAGTCGTCTATTTCTTTTTTCTCTATTTTGACATTTGCTTCGAGCGCGATATTGGCGGGTCCTTTTGCATCGTCAAAAAACCGCCACCCTGCACGCTTCAGGAGGCCATCGATTCTCACCCTTGCTTTAGCTTCTGTTTCCATAAATTCGTCTTGCCCTTGGCATCTCCATTTTTTCCAAATCTACCGCCCATGAGGTTATACGTTAAAGTGAAGGATAATCGCAAGTTGTTCTGGACTCCTCTCTAGCCATTTCATGATTTTATCCCAGCTTAGAGCCCCAGCGGCAGGGCTTTTTCACATTGAATTATGTGATATCAGATTGATTAGATGGCCCTATCTATTTCTAACCGAATGTTTCTTTGCTTCTTTGGGGTCGGGCCAAGCTATTATATTGAAATATCAGGATTAGTGATCCGAAAATAGCTGTTTTCAGCCATAATATCGTCATTTTTGACACCAAAAACATCGTGAAAAGAAACCTCAGGATCTCAAAGTTGAAACGCCCCCCTCTCTCAAGGACCTATCTTCTCTTTGCCCTTGTGTCATCGCTTGGCGGAGATGGGCAGGTTCCATCATCTCAGCGTGTCTACCAAACCCCATGACCCAGCTCATGACCTCGCAAGGCCCCCCGACCTCCATGGTCATCAAACGGGTTGTGAGTTGCTGGTTGTGTGACCGGATGTCTCATGAGACGTTTATGTCTCATGTTTTGACATGAGACACTTCCCCTCTTCCTCAAAGCCTCGCCTTGAGAGTTCGTTCGCGGCCCGATCCGCTTAAACATAGGCAACCGTTTCTTATAATCGATAATTTTGCTATTTCCTCTCTTGTGTCCTTTCGATAGGTCAGCTTGTCAATGAATTGTCCCCGATCCGCAATTCCGACAATGGTCCCCGCCGATGAGCACAAAATATGTTGCAATATCAATATATTGACTTTGCCTTTTTCCCGATTGCGCAAGGTGTCTCAATAGTGTCTCGGGTTTCGTGTATCAACAAGCCGCATGGGGCTGGACCAGTTAGCTCATAACTCTTGAATATTACAGCCTTTTTACCCTGTCTGTCCGCACGGTTTCCGCCTGGCACGGATCTTGATATGCAAGGCTAAAAGATAAATGTAACCGTTCACGGATTCAAAGGTTAGATTTCACCGGACCCTGGAATTTCGTTTGTCCCGACAAACGGGAATGGTTCAATCCTGCTGCAAGCGGGACGATATTTGCGTTTCAAAGGGACATAATCATGCATGTATTTCCCTAACCAGCAAGAATGGATTAACTCGGAACCTCTGAACCCGGAACCTGTGAACGCTCACGGACGAATGTATTCAAAGTGCACTTACTTCAAAGGACTAAGATGATGAAGCCTTGTGATGAGAGCATTAAGAAGACGTTTAAAGTGGTAGAAGACATGCTTAAGATCGCCGATGAAGGAGACGCTGTACGCGAGGACATCGGCTGTGGTGTGCTCTACGGTGTTGTAAGGGATTCGGCTTATAAGATCAAAAAGCTGGCAGAAGCAGAAAAAGATGCCCATATAAAGAAGGGCTGGTGGAAATAGTGACTATAGACTTTCACATATTAAATTTCACCGCGTTATCGGTCGTCGGCGTATTACAATACAGCCTCCTCCCTCTGGCCTTGTGAAATTTAATATGTGAAAGTCTATAGGGCTGAAGGAAGGAGGGATCAGATGATTGATCTGAAGGGTAGTCAAACAGAAAAAAACCTGCTTACCGCTAAGGTACTTCTCGCATGAAATGCCCTGGACAAGACAGCCGTTACTGGAAACCAGGGGCTATCTTTGAAGTCGAGTGCCCCAACTGCGGAAACGAAGTTGAGTTTTTTAAAGACGACACAACACGCCAGTGCAAGAAATGCGGGCATCGATTTGTGAACCCTGAGATGGATTTTGGCTGTGCCGCTTACTGCCAGTATGCCGACCAATGCCTGGCAGACCTGCCCACGGAGCTTCTGGCCGAAAGAGATGATCTTTTGAAGGAACGGGTGGCCTTTGAGATGAGGCGGTTTTTGGGACCCGATTTTAAACGGATCGGCCATGCCTCCAATGTGGCCAGATATGCTGAGCAAATTGTCAGGGAGGAAAAAGGCGACCCGGCAGTGGTCCTGTGTGCCGCCTATCTCCACGATATCGGTATCCACGAAGCTGAGCGCAAATACGACAGCACGGCAGCCATGTACCACGAAAAAGAAGGGCCTCCTATTGCCAAAGAGATCCTGGCAAAATTGGGCGCAAGGGAGGAGGTCATCCATGAGGTTTGTGACATCGTCGGCCATCACCACCACCCACGGGATAAAGAAGACATTAATTTTAGGATTCTCTATGATGCCGACCTTATCGCAAATCTTGAGGAAGGGCAAAAGGATAAGGAGATTGGAAGAGAGAGGCTCTTGGAAATCATTGAAAAAACATTTTTAACCGATACCGGCAAGCGATTAGCCAGAGAGAACTTGCTAGCACCAAACCACGAAACCTAATTGTAATCTCGTGATTTTGCATTGGCAGATCCTTTGGTCGTTGACGAAACCAGGTCCCATTTCGGTTGAGTCAAAGGGTTGCGGTTGCGCAGCTCGAATCGGCAATCGTAGATCGGTTATCGATGGCCTATGGTTTGCCCGGATGAAATTCTGTAAGCGCAGGGTGGAACGTAACCGGGTGACGGTAGACGAACCGAGCAGCGCAACCGAATGACTGATAACCACAAACGAGGGGGACAACCGATTTTTTCAGTTTCCAAATTTATGAAGGGAGGAAATTATGTCTGACAGACCAAAAGGAGCTATTATTCAGCGCGACAAGAAGACTTACGGTGTTATACCAAGAACTCCCATGGGGCTCGTAACACCCGACATCCTGGAAAACATAGCCAGGGTGGCACGCAAGTATGAGATCCCGGTCATTAAAATCACATCTGCCCAGCGCATGGTACTGGTTGGAATGAGCCCGGAAATCGTTGATGAGGTTTGGCGAGAGCTGGGCATGGATGTGGGCCCGGCAGTCGAACTGTGCGTTCATTATGTGCAGGCCTGTCCCGGCAACACTCTGTGTAAGCTGGGTTTGCAGGACTCGCTTGGTTTAGGGGGTAAACTCGAAAACATTTTTGTAGGTATGGATCTGCCCGCAAAGGCCAAGATCGGCATATCGGGCTGTCCCATGAGCTGCGCCGAAAGCTATCTGAGGGACTTTGGTGCCTTTGGCAAGAAGTCAGGATGGACCGTGATTTTTGGCGGCAATGCAGGCCGTAAGCCCCGGATCGGAGATGTAATTGCCGAAGACTTAAGCGCCGAGGAAGTAATTGACCTGGCCAAGGGGTGTTTTGAGTACTACGCCAGCAACGGCAAGAAAAAGGAAAGGACGGCTCGATTCATCGAGCGCATCGGTATTGAGGAATTCAAGAAGGCAGTTCTTTAATTATGTAACCGTTGTCCGTACACTCAGGACATTTGCTCATTTCTACATGTTTATCGGTGAACGGAAAACGGTGAACGGAAAACAGACGACAAGGAGGTTTGCTATGAAGAAAAAGTGGATTGCTGTATTGGGGTGCTTTATCGCAATGTTTTGTTTCAGTGGCGTGGCGTTGGGAGCAGAAGACGCCTGTATCACCTGTCATAAGGATATTTCTCCGGGACAGGTGGCCGACTGGGAGTCCAGCAGGCACAGCAAGGAAGATGTGACGTGTTCGGTCTGCCATGGTGACAGCCACAAAGGGGAAAAAGATGCCGAGCTTGCTCAACTCCCGGATGAACACGTGTGTGCCGAGTGCCACGAGGAGCGGTTTGACCAGTTTGCAAAGGGAAAGCATAACTTTGGCTGGACATCACTTAATGCCCTTCCCATCACGCATGTTGAGCCTGACGAGTTGATGGAAGGGGGCAGGGGATGCGGTGGCTGCCACAACATGGGGATCAAGAGCGAAGAGCAGAAAAAAGAGCAACGAGACAAAGGCTACCGCTACCAGAATAATTCCTGTGACGAGTGCCATACCAGGCACAGCTTTTCCAAGAAAGAGGCACAGGACCCCAGGGCCTGCCAGCAATGCCACATGGGCTACGATCACCCGCAATGGGAGATGTGGAGCAGCGCCAAGCATGGCACCAGATATTTCGTGAAAGAAAAAGGCAAACTGCCCGAAAAGGCTCAAGCCCCCACCTGCCAGACCTGCCACATGCCTGACGGAACCCATACTAATAAGACCGCCTGGGGCTTCCTGGGTGTGCGGCTTCCCCTTCCCGAAGACAAGCAATGGGCCGCTGACAGGGTGACTATTCTAAAGGCCCTTGGGGTGCTGAATCCTGAGACAGGTCAGCCGACTGGTCGCCTTGAGGCAGTAAAATCCGTGGACATGGTCCGCCTGACTCAAGAGGCGTGGCAAACTGAACGGGACAAGATGATTAAGACTTGCAGCAAGTGTCACTCCAAGAAGTATGCTGAAGAGCAACTCACCATGGGAGACGCCATGATGCAGAAGGCAGACCGCCTCCTGGCAGAAGGCATTGACACGGTTGCTGCCCTTTACAAGGACGGCATCATCAAGAAACCGGAGAACTATGCCTTTGCGTATCCGGACTTTCTCTATTTCATGCAAACCGGTGGTGGCGACCTGAACAAACTCTCATTTATAGACCAGGTCCTTTTCCAGATGTACATGAAGCACAGGATGCG
>JAUVJO010000143.1 GCA_030592345.1 Deltaproteobacteria bacterium | reverse complement strand
TCTTTGTTGCCACCCACATGCTGTATCTGTTTCTCCTCCAAAGCCCTTAACAACTTTGCCTGTGCCTCAAGAGGAAGATCCCCTATCTCATCCAGGAAGAGACTTCCACCAGAGGCGTACTCAAATTTACCCTGAGTCCTGCGCTCGGCGCCTGTGAATGCACCCTTTTCGTGGCCGAACAGCTCAGACTCAACCAGATTCGGGGATATGGCAGCGCAGTTGATCGGAACAAACCGGCCTTTACTCCTCGGGCTTGCCTGGTGTACAAACCTTGCTATCAGTTCTTTGCCCGTGCCGGACTCTCCTGTAATAAGAACGGCTGAGTCTCTTTTTGCCACCCTTGATGCAATGTCCATAACAGCGGTCATCTCGCTGGAAGCGCAAATAATCTTATTAGCCCCTGCTGCCTTCCGGATTTCCTGCCTCAGATCCCTGTTTTCAAGCATAATGCGCGATAAACTCACAGTCCGCTCCACTGTAAGCATGATGCGCTCTTCTTCAAAGGGCTTTGTAATATAATCGACCGCTCCCTGCCGCATGGCCTCCACTGCCGACTCCACTGTGGCAAAGGCGGTGATAAATACCACAGGGCATGGTATATCGATCTCAATGATTTTCTTCAGGAGCGCTGTGCCATCCATACGGGGCATCTTGATGTCTGTGATAACCATGTCAAATGGTGACTCTTTTATCTTTTCCAGAGCATCCTTTCCGTCGCATGCCTGAGTAACCTGATGACCGTTCCTTTCCAGCATGATGGAAAGCAGGTGTCGCATTTTTTCTTCATCATCTACAATTAATATAAGCGCCATGGTGTTTCCAATCATTAGTCATTGGTCATTGGTCATTGGTCAATCTTCAACAGTCATTTGCTATTAGCCATTAGCTGTTAGCTGTTAGCTGTTAGCTTTTAGTCCTTAGCTGGACTGATGAAAATCATGCTTTCTATTGTACTATTTTTTTGCAAGGTGATCCTGTTTTTGTTCCTGAAAATTTCGGATTTTTCCTACTTTCTGTTTCCATCAACCACCAACCCTGAACCGTGAACCCTGAACCGTGAACAGTTACACTTGTTTTACCGGCAACTTGACACGAAAAATTGATCCGCCGCCCTCTCTATTTTCAGCCGTGATATCGCCGCCATGCATTTTTACAACCTGTGCGGCAAAAGCAAGGCCCAATCCGGTCCCCTTGGAGCGGGTAGTGAAAAAAGGCTCAAATACCTTTTTCAGATGGTATGGTTCTATTCCATTGCCGTTATCAATTACTTCAACAATCCAGATGTTGTCCCGGCACAAAGATCTTATTTCTATCCACCCTGAATCACCGACGGCATCATATGCGTTTTTTATTATATTACTCAGAGCCCTGGTCAACAAATCCCTGTCCGCCTTTGCATCCATTAAACCCGAAGAAACTGCTAATTTGATTTGCCCGGGTGCTTTACTTTGCTGGATTTCGAAACGCTCGACTATTGACAGCAGCATGGCTTTCAAGTCAACGGAACGAAAGGTCGGTTTTATCGGACGCGCAAAAAGCAAAAAATCCTCGATCAGTTGATTGAGCCGCCATATCTCATCCTCCATATAAGACACCATCGTATTTTTACTTGAAAGATGGTGATCCTTTTTCAGAATATCCAGTGAGCTTTTTATAATAGCCAAAGGGTTCTTTACTTCATGGGCCACCATCAGGGAAAATTTTCCTACTTCTGCCAAAGATTTTTGTTTGATCATTTCCTGATTCACCCGATCAAACGCATCCCTGCTCTTGACCAGAGAGTCAAGCATGGCATTAAAATCAAGCGCCAAAGATCGGGTCTCGGGAATTTTACCAGGCCTGACCCGCACTTCCATGTCGCCCCGTCCTACCTGGCGTGCGGTCACTGCCAACTGCTTAACTTCTTTTACTATCGGACGTGAAATAAAGTAAAAAACGATTCCTGCAACAACGGCCAGCCCCATTGAAAACCAGATGAATTTGAATGTGATTTCTTTTATCAGTTGTTCAATCCCGTATGTAGTGAAGCTGACATGGACTTCACCAATAAAGTCTTCGCCTGGCTGCTTGTATTTGCCAAAAGGAGTCCGGCTGTCCTGAAACAATATGTTTTCACCACGATTTTTTTTAAAGGTTACCGGCGTTTTTACAATGGATAATGGTCCAGGCACTTCCCTTTTCTGATCAACCAGGTGATTTCCCTGATCATCCAAAATAACAACCCTGGCAACGTCCTCTTCCCCAAGCAAGTTAAGCGCCAATACATTCAATCCTTGCCTGTCGCCAATCAAAACACCTACTTCCGAATTCAATGCCAGGTATCTGGCCAGAAACATAATTCGGTCATTGAACCGTTTGTGCATGAATTCCCTGGTAATCCGTACCCCTAAAACATCCAGGATCAATGTGGTAGTGCAAATCAACAGGAATGCGGCCATGAAAAGTCTGGGATGAATGCCCGGTGTCTTCATTTGTCCTGCCCTGTTCCAACGTCATACGGATGAACAGAAACGTAATGGAGTCCCAATCTGTTCAGTACGTTATGGTTATACCAGACATTAAAAAAAGGCGGTTCTTTCCCACAGGATTCACCGCCTAACAGATCCATCAACAAGCGTCCGGTCTGCTTTCCTATCTCACCATAATCGAGTATATAACACAGAGCAGCGCCGCTTTCATAAAAGAATCGGTTGAAACCAATGACAGGTACTCCCTGGGAAATGGATTCCTTGATAATATGCCGGACAAGACTTTCCGCAATGATGGTATGATCAGGTATCATCCACAGGCCGTCGATTGTACTCCACTGACGACTTAGAATATTCGGGATCTCTTTTCGCAGGGAAACCTCAAGCGGAATGATTTTTAGTCCCATCTCGGATGCAGCCTGTATGGCCTCTTTTGAAAAGGCGGCATTATACTCGGGGTTGTAAAGCAGGCCAATGCTTTTCATTGAAGGAAGGGCTTTTTTGAAGATTCGAACCTGGGTTTCAACAGGAATGTTCAAAAAAATTCCGCACGGTTGTTGCAGTGGTGAAATCACCTTCTCCGGATTGAGCACCATGGTAAAAATTCTATGGCACCTGTCAAACAAAGGCTCTGACCATATAAACCGGGCGGCTTCAGGGCCGATGGCGATAAATACATTTTCGTAATCACCACCGCTTATGCTTTTCAATAACCCCTTCCGTTTTTTCTCTTCATGGTTATCAAGAAAAAAAACTTCCATCCGAACGTCCGGATTTCTTAAGATCGTCTCCTCCAATGCTTCCAGCGCTTCTAAATATGGACGGATATTAAGCGATACAAGAATGATGGCCCTGTGTTTCCGGATCTCAAGGCCGTATATTCCGGAGTTTCCGAAAAAAATGATGCAAATCAATACAAGCGCCGAGACCTTTAAAAGAAAAACACCGGGTATTTTTGACAAACGCAGATGGCTGCTCAACCAATCCATTTATTTTTCTCAGGGACGAAGAAGACTCATTGAATCGACCTTGCTCTTGAACTCCTCAGTTACGGCATCTACGTCGTCCAGATTGACGATAACATAGGGGGTTATCAGGATGATCAGTTCTTTCTTGTGGACGGTTTCTGTCTCTTTTCCAAAAAGATACCGGATGATCGGGATCTTGTTCAGCCAGGGTACGCCGGCAGCTCCTTTAGACGTTGTTTCACTGATGATTCCTCCGATGACTATCGTTTGAGCATGTGCTACCGTGAGGCTTGTATTTACACTCCTTTTTTTGAAGGATAGGTATGCCTTGCCCGCCACGCTAACTGTCTCACCCTGCTCACTCACCTCCTGATTGATGTCCATAGTCACCAGGCCGCGCTCGTTGATATGGGGCGTAACAGAAAGGAGCACGCCCGTATCCCGGTACTCGATGGTAGTCTCAAATACATTTTCTTCGCCGGAGGTATATTTGTATTCGGTGCTGGCTACCGGAATTTCGTCAGAAATATCTATTTTGGCCTCTTTATTGTCAGAAGCAAGAATACTTGGCGAAGACAGAATTTTCATCTTGTTCTCCGAGGCAAGGGCATTTAGAAGAGACTTCCACCTGTCTGTCATGCCTATGGTATATGCGAAACCGTCACCGCTCAAAGACGCATTCAGGAGGCTGGTGCCCAGACTGCCGGGGCCTTTAAAGTAGCTCCATTCTATGCCTAATTCGGTAGATTCGTCCAGGGAGATCTCGGCAAGTGTGAGTTCGATCAATACCTGCCGCGGCAAAACATCTATCTGTTTTAATATCTCTTCAATGACCCGGTAATCCGCCGGAACAGCTTTAATAATGAGAGCATTCCTGATCTTGTCGCTTGTAATGCTGATCTCGCCCTTTAATGTGCCAGAGCCGGTGGTCTCAATTTTTTCAATTACCACTGACTCTTTCTGCACTTCAGACGCTTTCTCGGTCTTTGCTTCCTTGGTCGTTCTGGAAAAAGGATTCCTGGATAAAGTGCTTTCGGCTTTCTTTTTAGTCAAATCCTTAGTCCCCTTCTCCTTTGCTGATGACCCATCAGCAAAAACTTGGTTCAAAAGGCTGCCCAAGTCTTCGGCTTCCCCGTTCTTCACGGAATAAACGTAAATTCTCGGTTCGACCTCTTCGCCAGACACATCAAGTTGACGGATAAATTCTCTTACCTTTTCAAATACCTGAGAATATGTACTGATAACAAGCAAGGTATTGAGATGGTCGATAGCAATAATCTTTATATCCTCTTTGCGAGGAGTTAAATATGAGGAAAATATCTCCTTGATAACCTTTACTACTTCCTCGGCATTCGTGTTTTCAAGGGGGTAAAATTCATAATTTACCTTTTCAAACACATTCACATCAAATACCTCGACCAGCCTCAGGACCTTCAGGACATTCAAGCCCTTGTCAACTACCAGCAGGGTGTTTGAATCTCCATGTGAGAGAATGGTTCCACTCGCGGAAATAAAAGAGGTCAGCAGCTTTGTCATTTCCTGAGCGGATATGAATTTGAGGGGAATGATCTGGATGATGATTCTTTCCCCGGGCGGGACATCTTCTCCCTTGCGGCCAAACGTGGAGGTAATCGGCATTCGCGGCGCGTCTTTGAGCTGGACTATCTTATGGAGGCTGCCTTCCTTAACAGCGGTCAAACCGTTAACCTCCAGGATCTGAAAAAAAACAGGCAGAATGTCCTCTTTTCTCAGCCCGCCGGCCGTATGGATCGTCACCTTTCCCTTGACATTTGGGTCAACTATGTAATTGATATTTAATAGCTCAGCCATAGTCCTGATAACTTCGTAGATGTCGGCATCGTCAAAATTAAATACAATTTGACCGGCCTCTTCTGAAACCTCTTTTTCCTTCGGCTTCTCAGATATCACGGGAGCGGGTTTGGCCGGTTCAGTCTCAGATGCCAGTAACGTCACAGGTGGCACCACCTGCGCTGTCAACTTTTCCGCAGGCTGCGCCACGGGCTCCCGGGCAGGTATGGGTGTTTCCGGCTTTCTTTCCGGCTGTTTTATTTTGCGCTTTATATAACCAAATGGCGTGGAAATGAGTTCGAACTCACCTTTATCGTCCACAAAGACCTTTGCTATGGGCTTTTCCACTGCTTTGGCAGCCACTGCGCCATCCGGGCTCTCTGCCTTAACACTCTTATCCCTGATTAGAGGCTTTTTCCCTGCGCAGCCTGTTCCAAAGATAATGGCGAGCAATAGCACACAAAAAAACAATGGGTTATAAACTATACCTTGTCTCATATCGTTTACTCTATCTTACGTCTGATGTTTCCAAAAGGTGTGCTTACAGTCTTGTATTCACCTTCAGGCAATTCTTTCTTTTCTGAAACTTTGGGCCGGGGCGTACTCTTTTTCGGCGCTGTGCTGACCACTGTCGGTTTTGCCTTCTTGCTCACCGGTACTCCCGCCTTCGGTTTATCCTTGTCATATAAAAAGATTTTATGCTCCCTGACTCCTTCTGTCAGAATGATCATGTCCTTGTTGATGCCGGCCACCATGAAGTCACCCACAGCATCACCAACCATCACCCACTTCTGTCTTTTCTTCCCGGGTTTTATCTCAGGGTTTGTGATAAGAGCCGCCTTGTAATCATCCATAATAATCACACCGTACAGGAAAAACTTTTTTCCTGAAACTTTGAGATCTTTAATTTCTTCAACCTCCGGTTCTTCCTCTTGCAAATCCGGCAATGCCCTCTCGGGAGAAAATAGAGTCCTTTCAACCACAAGGCTATAGGCCGATTCAGGAGGCATCCTTTTGGTCACAATTCTTTTTTCAGACAGGGATGAAGGCTTTTCAACGGGTCGCACTTCAGAAGGACTTTTCTCTCCCCAGGACCAGACCCCATAAGCCTTCAACCCAAAGAAGATGGCAAAGACCGCCAAAAAAAGATTAATCAACCATATTTTTGAAAACATATAAAGTAACCGATTTGTTCTAACTTTCTGCCAGTTTCATAACACCAGCCACTGTGAGGTCGGATTGGATCTGTCTCAAATCTCTCGTGTGAGGGACGCGAATTCTGATCTTTTTGATTGTCAAGTATTTTGGCGAAGTCTCAATCCTGTAAAGCATTTCTTTTATCTGCCCGATGGTAGAGCTGATGGTAAATTGAACCGGGATACTCTGATAGTTCTCTTTATCCATTTTCTCTGGTTTTAAGACCCGTACTGTCTTTATCTCTACCTCACTTCTGCTCGCGACTTCGTTCAATGTGTTCTGGACATCCACCGCAGCAAGCGCCGGGGTTCCTCCGGTCAAAAGGCCGGATTCCACCTGCTCGAGGGTCCGGATCAGAGAGATTAGCTTTGCCTGCAAGTCATTCCCTTTCCGAACCATTTGCTGATACTTTACAAGCTGCCTCTCCTTCAAAGCAATTTCAGAGTCTGCTTCCTGAATTCCTTGAAAAAAAGGGAACAACCGATAAATGATGCCAAAAAGGAGTAAAACCGCTGCGGCAATAAGGATATATTTTCTTTGTTTATCAATTTTGAACTTCATGGTTCGCTTCGCTCACTTTGGAATTTAGGGATTTGGGAATTGACGGAAGCATCCATATTCTAATCCTCTAATTCCTCTAATTCCTCAATCCCTCTTGTTTAACCTTAAGTCCTATTCTAAACCTTTCCTTGCCATCTTTGCTTTTTGTGATGGAAGACAGGAAAGCCACATCCTTGAATAGAGGTGAAGTCTCAAGAAGAGGAATCAATTCCGAGGCAGAGTCCGCATTTCCTTCTATTTGCACACCTTTATCTGAAAAGTCAAACTTACGAACCCACGCGCCTTCGGGAATTCTCCGGCTAAGATCTTTTAAGATGTTCAGGGTAGGCAAGCGGCCTCCGCGAAACGCATTCAGATAATCGATCTGATCTTCTAATTTCTTACACTTTGTTTGAATCCGTTCAATATTTGCAATCTCACCATCCATGCGTTTGATCTCCGCATTCAATTGGTTCAAGTCAAGTTTTTGGCGCACAATATTGCCTCCACCCCAGGCAATGACTGATAAAATGACCAGACCAGCCAGCACAAACATTGTATAATAACCAGCCTTATTGGGCTTTTTTCGAAGCTCCACTGGCAGAAGATTGATCTCCATCGGCACTTTTTGGAGTCCATTCAGGGCAAGACCGTAGGCCGGTATCAGGGCGCATGAAGGAACCGTTGTTCCGGAAAGATCTACAGACCGAACATCAAGGTCTCCTTCCTCCCTGAGACGGTTGAGCAGATCAACACCTGCATCAGGGCCGCAAAATGCCACCTCCACCCGGCCATGCTGCCCCAGGGTTTCTCTGAGCGGTTTCAATTCTTGCAAAATAAGGCTATG
>JAUVJO010000336.1 GCA_030592345.1 Deltaproteobacteria bacterium | reverse complement strand
CATTTTCGTCCGGGTTCGCGTCAGCGATCACCGAGCGCCAATGAAGCCTTTCGTCTGCTCCGAAAAGCCGCGCAAAGGATTCATGGAACATACGCCCGAGCAGGAGAGTCGAAGATTGGGCTTTATTCTTAGCCCCTGGGCCTCCTGCCACACGGTAGATCTCCTTGCGCACCTGAGTAACGGACAATCTGACAGACATGGATGCCTTTCCTTAATCGACTTGCGCGCCTTCAGGGATGAACTGAAAGATCACCGGGGGCGGACCTTCAATATATCCGATCTGTCCCGGATGTTGCCGGGCCGCGGCCTGAAGACGCTTAAAATCCGCCCCCGTTTTTTTGGCAACATCATTGAGCTTGATTACCCGTTCCTGATCGAGTAACTCCAGCAAATCTTGAAATATTTCCAAATCGTCGACAATGACGCAATGAGACGTCAGTACCTCATCGACAAAGTCCAGGGCAGGACCGCTCAATTGTCTTTTTAGCCAATCCCTCACCACCCCATCGCCAACCGGTTTCCCGTTATTGGCGAGATCGCCTGATTTAGCATCTCCCAGCAGACCCCTCAACGCCTCCAGGGCCGCCAGGGCCTCAATATCAGGATTGATCAACCGGACATTTTGCTCCATTAAGTCCTGAAGGTATTCTTTCACTTTTTTCGCACCCGCACTGATCGGCAACTGGGGATGGCGAACCAGGAGAAGCCTGTCCATATCACTGTCCTTAAACTGGCTGCGAATGCGCCTCAGGCGAGCGGCAAGACTGGTCATGTTCTTCTGGTTGCAGAGGCTGATGCCTATCTTTACGCCCGGACCTTCAAGGACGATATCCACGTCGCGGGGACGTTTCCGATCCTGTTCTTTCCATTTATTGTCCATCACGTTGATAAGGACAGGCAATGCACTCTGAACGACTTCATCCGTTCTTTCAAGCGTGGAATCCTTTATTGCCTGTTCCTCTCGCCTTGCCTTTTCTTCGTTAAGGAATTCCTCGTCCGATTGCCTTGGTTTCGTCTGCCCTCGTTCAATGGGAACACCTTTTTCCCAGGAATCATATAGGTCTGCACAACGCGAAAGCACGTTGCGTGCGGTTTGTCCGCTTGGGCCGACATAACGTTCCAGGTCTTTCTTGAACGCCAAATGGAGTTCGCTTTTCTTGCCGGTCAAATCAGGGGAACCTTCGAGCCGTGCCCAAACCAGTTTAAAGGACTCCTCCCGTGTCAGGGGGTTTAAGGTCCTTTTGTGAATGGCGAGTGCGGCATAGTCGGGATCCATTATGGCATTTCTCAATTCCTCATGAAAAAAAGACTGAATACAGGAAATCAACAAAACGTTATTCGTTTCGTCGTGCAGAGATCGCATTGCCTGGCCGAAAACAAATAGGCCGTCACTGTCTCCCGGATATCTCCGAAGCGCTTCGATCTGGTCAAAACAAAAAATCAGTGGCATGGTCGGGCCAGCCAGCCGGCAGAGTTCCATAATGAGCCCTCGTGAGCGATCCTCAGGGTAATCCGACTCTTCGTTATCTTGCGCCAAATCCAGATTCATAAGTACAGATTCCGGCAGGGAATCTCCCATCAGCCAGGCAATCACATCAAGACGATGGCGTTTCGCAACAAGACATTCCAAGGCTTTACATAAATTCCGGGAAAGATTTGCTTCAAAACTAAGGCTTTCTATGAACTGACATAACTCTTTAACAGTTGTTTTTTTCTTCTTGGAGCGTTGCGCCAATAGCATATAGAGCCGACGAAGGAAGACGAGTTCCAACTGAGACCTTCCGTGATTAACACGCCGCATGAGACTTTCCACAAAACATTTCCTGATATGGCGCCAGAACCTGTGCGGGCTGGATTGCAGACGAACCGATACGAAAACATGAAATTGTGCCTGTTGTCTGAGATGTGTTCGGAGCCGGGCAAGCAGGTGCGTTTTGCCGCTTCCGGCCTCGCCGTATAGCAACACAGAGGTCGTTCGTCCCTCAGCCCGAACCACCTCCAGCGCCTCACAGCAAAGTTCAAAGGCATCTATGTTGATTTCAGGAACATCTATATTGGTTGGTTCCCATGGATCCGTGACGATTGTATCCCTGAATGGGTTAACCATTTCCAGCTCCTTATAGACTTTCACATATTAAATTTCACAAGGCCAGAAGGAGGAGGCTGTATTGTAATACGCCGACGACCGATAACGCTGTGAAATTTAATATGTGAAAGTCTATTATAGGTTTTCAGATAATTAATTTCACAAGGCCAGAGGGAGGAATCCGAGTAAGGCGTACGTGGGGGTACGTTGTCGAGAATTTTGACCGATAACGCCGTGAAATTATTTATCTGAAAACCTATAGCTCCTCAAGACAAGCCCCACGTAGTAGTTTCCCTTACCGTCGGTCACCATTTGCATGCGCTGGTCGTCGTTTGTCTCGGAGGGATAAACGTGCCGGTGCAAAAAGATTTTTCCCTGATCGGCAAGGTCCAGTATGGCCTGATCAAAGGTTTCCTTGAGCAGTTTCAGAGCGGCACGCAGGGACGGGATTGATACCAGGGCCTGCTGCTCTGCCGCGGGTTCGATTTCCCTGATCTTCTCAAGGATGGACTTGTACACTTCCTCGGCTGGCTGCGTCTCAAGATTAGAAGGACCTTTCTCAACATCACTCTCCGGCCCTGGAGGCAAGGGGCTTAGGAGTTTGCTTACCGCATGAAAAACCTGGTCACGAGATAGCCTCACCTTTTTGAGCTTATCGCAAACAGCCTCAAATTCTTTCTTCACCCTTCCGAGGTAAGGCGTGGGGTCAGGCGGATTGACTCCAAAGCGTGGCGATCTTTGACGAGGCGGCAGCGGATACTTATACACGCATCGCTTTTCAAGAAGGCAATTTAAGATTTTTTTTCTCATCTCCGCAGCCTTATTCTCAGAGCACCCAAATAAACTGTTTTTCAAGGCACGCTCCAATTCCTTGTGAGTCAGTGACTGGCCGGAGAGGATCTCCAAGATCTTACTGCGCGAGTAAGCTTCTACGTTGTGAGTCCAAAATCGCTCTTGAGATCTTCTGGGCAACCACTTATGGACCGCTCCAATGCGCACTTGATCATCCATGACTCTGGCGAGCGTTGCCAAATCAGCCCTAAAGGGGCCGGGGAGTTCTTTTTTAAGCCTTTTGAGAGTGAGTGGTTCATTGGCCCGTTGAACAACCTCCAGAATTACCGTTATCGTGTCTGCGGGGACAGGACTCGTTTCGTGTGTATTCGACATGCCTACCTCTTACCTAAAGTGAGCGGTTCAAGGTTCAGGGTTCAAAGGTTATAGTCTACTAATATCCTTAACTTTATTCATGGCGCTTGAGGCATGATTCAGATTAGCCTCTTTCACCCATTGGGTGAAAACATAACATTTGCACCTATCAACGTATTTTCCTTTTGTTGACAGTCAGTTAGGGCGTTTCAACCCTGAACCTTGAACGCTGAACCGCTCAACCCAGGTCTTAAATAGATTTCCCTGCGAAAACTCCGGATACCTCAACAAATCGTTGCCTACAACAGGGAATTAACACTTTTACTAATTCTTACGCAAGAGAAAAGACAATAAATGACAAACCTATAGCTTTTCAGGAAAACAATTTCAAACCTCTGGTGTGAATAGGTGTAACTTCTCAAAAAGTCCGGGTACGCTTGAGGTTATGACAACAAGCCTCCGGGCAAGGTGAACCGCTGAACTTCGGCCTCCAATGCCTTAAGTAGCTGGCTGGTTAGGTATCAATTGAAATGGCT
>JAUVJO010000346.1 GCA_030592345.1 Deltaproteobacteria bacterium | reverse complement strand
TCATTCAAACGATCCGGGAAATACCGCCCCGAGATTGTAAAGTCATTAGAGGCCGCCGGACTTCCCGAGGAACTCTCATGGCTTCCGCTGATCGAGAGTGGGTTTATAGTCAAGGCCCTATCCAGGGCCCGGGCCCTGGGCTTGTGGCAGTTTATACCCTCAACCGGTTATAAGTTCGGTCTCAATAGAGACCAATGGATAGATGAGCGGATGGATATGCTTAAATCCACACAGGCGGCTATTGCCTACCTTCAAGAGCTTCACAAAATATTCGGAGACTGGTGTACCGTATTGGCGGCCTACAACTGTGGAGAGGCCAGGGTTCTCAGGGTCATCCGCAATCAAAACGTTAACTATCTCGACAACTTTTGGGATCTTTATAAAAAACTTCCCCAGGAAACAGCCTGTTATGTCCCCCGGTTTCTTGCGGCTCTTCATATCATAAATAACCCGGAGCGATTCGGCTTTGATCTGAAGGACCTCGATTCGCCGCTCACTTACGACCTGGTTACTGTCTCCAGGCAAATGCAGTTGAACGACATTGCAAAGGTCCTTGATGTATCTGGCAAAAGCCTTGAGATCTTGAACCCGGAACTCCGCTACAACGTAACCCCGCCCGTACGTTACGGGTTAAAGGTACCCAAGGGGCAGGGTTCGATTTTGATTGCAAGGCTAAATGAGATCCCAGTGTATATCCCGCCCAAGACATCCTATGCTTCCCACGTGGTCCGCCCTGGTCAAACCCTGTCGCAACTCGCCTCCTCCCACCGCACCAGTGTCAGCGCACTTATGAAGGCGAATAACCTGCAAAGGCAAGATCACATCGTCGCGGGACAAAAGCTAAAGATCCCCATGAAAGCAAGACGTCCTGTTGACATAAGGGCGAGCAAGGCGGCAGGGTACAAGCTGATTCAGCATCGCGTGACGCGCGGTGACTCGCTGTGGCTGTTGGCCAGCCGACATAATACGAACATCCGTGAGATTATGCATCTGAACAACCTGAAGGGCACACGTCTCTATATCGGCCAGAAACTCGTCATCCCCGCGAAAACCCTTGACCAGGAACCCGGGGCAGGCACTAAGTCCTACAAAGTTAAGCCTGGTGATACCCCTTATCAGATTGCCATGAAATATCAGATGGAACTAAAACGATTTCTCTGCCTGAACGACCTGACCCCAAGGTCGAAAATATTTCCAGGACAGGTCTTTTGGGTAGACGCGAAATAGAGAGAGATACCTCGGAAGGTTATAAATTGCGCTTTTTTCGGTGAGCAATGAGCATCAAGAGCAAGGCGCGAAGGTGCGAAATAGCAAGCTATTCCAAGCCTGAGCAACGCAGCTATTGGTGTTCAGGGCCAGCGAAAAATCGCAAGTTGTGGCCTTTCGAGGTATATATAGGTTTCCAGATAAATATTCGGTTGACCGAAAACATACTGATTATCTTTTAAATAGCTAATACTTTCGATAGCCTCCCCCTCGTCTTGCTTTTGGGCGCTGAATTTCGTTCACTCTCAAAAGGCACCCGTTGAAATTGTAATCATTCAAACCCTGTTTTGCTCTTTCAGCATCCTCTCGGCTAGTCATTTCCACAAATCCAAATCGTTTGCCTTTTACTATGTTGACTTGCTCAATATCTCCATAATTGGAAAAAAGTTGCCTCAACTGCTCGGTTTCTTCGGCAGCACTTACGCAATGGCTAAGGTTTCCCACAAAAAGTTTCTTGCCTTTCATTCCAAACTCCTTTTTATTTGAATCATCTCAAAATCAGCACAGGTACAAGAAAGGCCCGTACAAGGCAAGGGAAATCCCTTTATCTCGCCTTTGGCGGGACCCTTTCCTCTGGTAACCTGTCAAAAAGTCCGGGTGATCTCCAACTTCAAGCGTACCCGGACTTTTTGAGAAGTTACAGATCCTGAACCTAACGTACGAATATAGCTTACCAAAGGTGAAAGCGATCAACCAGCCGATTCGTTATTAACTTTTAACCCAAATCGCTACTGTTGTCAATCGAATGGACCGGAAACTCAGGCCACATTCAGATCCCATGGCGCACGCACGCCACTCACCCAGAATCGTCCACAGAATCTATACGGAATGTTTGGATCATGGTCAAGCAGAAAGCCCGTGAAGGCTATGCCTTGAACACTTTTAACGTCTCGGAATCCGTACAACTTTTTGACATTAAAGTACTTTATCAGCTTTCCTCCAGCCCCGAGGAAGGAATGACGCGCGGCTGATTGGCCGCACAAAAGATGACAAGACAGAAGTACCGTGGGATATTGTGGAAGCCCGGCTCAGGCTTGCGGCGTGAAAAGGAGCAAGAAAGGGATTACAGGTTGACATTTTTCCCAATGATAGCACATGATATGCCATGCTTTAGGAAACAAGGAAGGTGACAAAATGGGCACAACAAAGACCTCTACCGGGCTGGGCTGTCAAATGTTGAGACCTGTTCCCCTGGGAGGCTGTCCGAGAATGCGAGATTCTCTTTTTTGCATACAATATACAGTGTATCTCCTCGCGTGCTGACACAACATAATGTGGTCAATATCTCGAAACTTCTATTCTCGGACAGCCTCCTAGCACCGGCACCCAGTCTCTGAGTTCAGGCTGGCTGGTGACGCTCGCTGGAATGGATCATAGGTTGAACCCCGTTTTCAAATAGATTAGGGTAAATAAAAAAAGCCTTCGGGAGAGCAAAATTGTCCACTCTCTCGAAGGCTTTCATAAGTCTCCTTTGGAAAAACTCAGCATGAGCTTTTTCCTATCTGATCTGAATTTGCAAATAACTATAGACTTTCACATATTAAATTTCACAAGACCAGAGGGAGGAGGCTGTATTGTAATACGCCGACGACTGATAACACGGACCGAGAGAGATCCCGAGTTGCCATTGTTATGAATGGTGAAGTGCATGTTCAACACAAACCTCATCCGTCTCCTTGCATGGACAAAGGAGCGGTTGCAGACTTACGTGATTTTTTGAAAAACCGGGGGATCGTACCATGACGACTATGACACACGGCGATTACATTGCCAAAATCGATTTCGATCCCGAGATAGGGATGTTCCATGGGCGTATCACAAATATTCGATCTGTGGTCAATTTCTATGGAAATCGGTTGAGGAACTGCAAAAGGAATTTGAGACTTCTATGAAGGTGTATCTGGATGTATGTAATGAAAAGGGTATAGAGCCCGATAAGCCCTATTCCGGTCGTTTAAACATCCGTATGTCACATGAAAAGCACCGACGTTTTGCCCAACTTGCGGCAGCGGAAGGTAAGAGCCTTAACGCGTGGGTACTTGAAGCGATGGAGCATTCTAGTCGTTGAGTGTTAGAAGGCTTGGTTAGTAAAGCCCCTCGGCCACCCACCTTGCCGGACAGGGCTTCGGGCATGAAACCGGTCTTTTCCGCAGCAGCCAAGGTTTGCTCAAACTCGCCACGGGAAACGTGGCCATTAGGCTCGACAACGTTAGTCATCTGCATGCCTCCGTTATGCATGCTTACTCTGTCTTCAAAAGCAAGTTGCTTCTCATTCTGACAACTCTGTGTTCGCGAAAACTCCTTGTGCAATACCTCGAAAGGCCACAAATGACACTTTTTCGCCGGCCATGAACATCAATAGCCGTGTTGCTCAGGCTTGCAATAGCCAGCTATAGACTCTCACATATTAAATTTCACAGCGTTATCGGTCGTCGG
>JAUVJO010000134.1 GCA_030592345.1 Deltaproteobacteria bacterium | reverse complement strand
CGAAAGGCCACAAATAACGATTTTTCGCTGGCCATGAACACCAATAGCTGTGTTGCTCAGGCTTGCAATAGCCTGCTATTCCGCGCCTTCGCGCCTTGCTCTTGATGCTCATTGCTCACCGAAAAAACGCAATTTGCAACCTTCCGAGGTATATGATTCTTTGTCTCTATCAGCATGTTCCAAATACCATTCATAGGTTTGTCTGATCCCATCACGAAGTAAGGTTCGGTGGTTCCAGCCGAGGTCTGTGAGTCTCGTGACATCGAGTACTTTTTGTGGGGTGCCGTCCGGTTTACTCGCGTCGTAGGCGATGTCGCCCTTATATCCAACAATATCACCGACCATACTTGCCAGTTCTGAGATCGACATATCCGAACCTGTGCCAATGTTGAGGTGAGAAATACCTTGCCCATAAAGCCATTTCGCATCCACACGGTTCATTACAAAAAGGCAGGCGTCCGCCAGGTCGTCAACATGCAAAAACTCGCGGTGCGGGGTGCCAGTTCCCCACAACACAACCTTTGGAGAACGGCGTTTGAGGTTTGAGTCCTGAGGCCCCGGCGCAAGGCCGAGGGCGTGGCGAATATCATCCGGGATGGGCCCATAAAGGGATTCGTCTTTTCTGATTTCTTCCCAGTCTCCCTGAGATGCCAGCCTGGCAAGGTGGAATTTACGGATAAGGGCCGGGAGTGCATGAGATGTCTTAAGATCAAACCTGTCCCCAGGTCCAAACAGGTTGGTGGGCATCACAGAAATGAAGTTGGCGTTGTACTGCTGATGGTAAAACTGGCACAGTTTGATACCGGCAATTTTGGCGATTGCATAGGCCTCATTGGTCGGCTCAAGGGGCTTTGTGAGAAGATATTCCTCTCTTATTGGCTGAGAACATTCTCGAGGATAGACGCAGGAACTTCCGAGAAAGAGGAGCTTTAACGCGCCGTATTTGTGAGCGCTGTTGATCACATTGTTTTGCATTTGAAGATTTTGATAGATAAACTCAGCAGGGTAGGTGCTGTTGGCCCAGATCCCGCCCACTTTGGCCGCTGCCAGGAAAACATACTCCGGTCTCTCAGCTTCAAAAAAAGCCTCAACCTCTGACTGCCTGGTAAGATCCAGTCCCCGATGGGAGCGTATAATGACGTTACAATACCCTTTGGATTCAAGTCTCCTGCGGATGGCCGAGCCAACCATGCCCCGGTGACCGGCAACAAAGATTTTGGCTTCTTTTTTCATTTCTTTTTAGTCGCCATGATTTCCGAGCTGGTTACACAAAACCGCTTTTTGGCTAACGACATATATCATATGCCAAAAATCTTTACAAGTAAAGGCTCTGGAGCGCAGCCGGCAGGCTCTCCCCACAGCGATTAAGCCTTGACCAGGGTGTGCGTTTTACCTATGATAACCGTTCATGGGTTCAATGGTTCAGGGTTCAGCGAAATCTGAAACGTCCTAGGAGCAAAGCTAACGAACGAAAGGCAACTCTGGTTCCCGCTTTCAGCGGGAAACTCTGTGAACGCCTTCCACCTATGTTTTGTTTCAAGAGAGGAAGCCTGTGAAATCAAGAACTATCATATTTTCTGTGGCGCTTATCCTTTGCATTGTGGTTGCAGGCGCGGGCTTTTGGTTTCACCGATACGCGACAATGCCTGTAGGGGTCTCGGAAACACCTGTCACGGTGTTGATCAAACCTGGCCAGAGTTTTTCGGAAATCGTTACCCAACTCCAAAACGCTGGCATTGTGCGGCACGCGAAAAGATTTCGGTGGCTTGCATATCTCAGCCGGGATGAGAGGCGGGTTCGGGCAGGAGAATACCTGCTTCGGGCCTCAATGTCACCGGGGGCTGTCCTGGATACACTGGTGCGTGGCAAGTGCCTCCTGCACGAAGTGTTTGTTCCTGAAGGAACCACGGTGTTCAAGATCGGCCAGATCCTTGAAGGGGCAGGACTTGTATCACTGGAGGCCTTTTTGGAAAGGACTTCCGATCCTGATTTCCTAAAGGACCTTGGCGTGGGAGGTGATACGTTTGAAGGCTATCTGTTTCCGGAAACGTATCGTTTTACCAAGGGGATTTCTGCCGAGCATATCACAAGAAAAATGGTTTTCCAGTTTCGCTCTGTTTTTACGCCCGCATGGACGGCGCGCGCTCGTGTGATGGGCCTTACTGTCCATGAGGTGGTAACACTTGCCTCGATTGTGGAAAAGGAGGCTGCTACGGCCGGAGAAAGGCCGCTTATTGCTGCTGTATTTTTTAATCGGCTCAAACGCGGCATGAGACTTGAGAGCGATCCCACGGTCATCTACGGCATCAAGGATTTTGACGGAAACTTGACCCGCAAGGATCTTGAAAGCCTTACTCCTTATAATACCTATCAGATCACAGGGCTTCCGCCCGGCCCGATTGCCAATCCCGGACGGGCTTGCATTGAGGCTGTTCTTTATCCTGCCGAACATCCCCTCCTGTACTTTGTGTCAAAAAATGACGGCACCCACCACTTTTCCCGCACATTGGCCGAGCACAACGCCATGGTTGACCGGTATCAACGCCTGCACTAGTTGTTTCCATTCAGAAATTCCGATTCCCAAATGGGTCTTCCTAAAGGGGACACGGTCAAGGAAATTTTGCTTGGGGCCGACGCAATCGGTTTTTTCCCGAAGCCGAAAGAGACTTTCACTCTTGTCAGCCTTAAAGCTAACTTTGCTGACTTGAACTTTGATTCGTGCCCGCCTCCCTATATATAGTGTGGCTTGCATTCCCGTTACGCAACATAGTGGGGATTCAAGGTCGTCCGCCAGGAAGCAGCCTGGTGTAGGCTCGATTCTCTGTCCAAACAACTACGAATTATCTAAAAAAACTCAATAAAATGCGGCTTCATTTCATTTTTTGCTTGACATTGGAAATTGTGGTTTGTTAGGTTTGGGGAGCAAAGTGGATGAAAGTGGAGGTAAGTAGGGGGCAGGGCATGTTCCGTGGTAATTCCAACCATACGCTGGATCCTAAAGGTCGATTGATCGTACCGGCCCGTTTTCGAGATGAGTTGAAAGAAAGCGGTGTGGACGGGCTTATGATCTCGAGGCTGGACGGTTGCCTGGTCTGTTACACCTTTACCGAGTGGGACAAGATTGAAGAGCGTATCCTCAACATGGCCACAAAGAGTGACACTATGCGGCGCTTCCGGCGGGTTTTCATAGGTGGGGCCTTTGAGTGTATGCTTGACAAACAGGCACGTATTGTCATCCCACCCACACTGCGGCAGTACGCGAATCTGGATAAAGATATCGTGCTGGTAGGCGTATTGAAGCACTTCGAGATATGGTCACAAGAAGGGTACCTCGAGCAGGATAAGATGCACGAGGATGATCTAAAGAACGAGGAGACGAGAAATGAGATCGCTGAACTGGGGCTCTAGGGTGACATGGTCATGCGATATCTCCATATTCCGGTCATGGTTAAGGAAGTCATTGACTATCTTGACTGTTTACCCGGCAAGACATACGTGGATGCTACCTTAGGGGGGGGAGGGCATGCACAATCTATTTTGCAGGCCATCGGTCCGGATGGCTTTCTCATCGGCATCGACCAAGATCCTGATGCCGTGGCGTATGCCAGGCAGTCCCTCCGTGAGTTTGAATCAAACAGTGAAATCGTTCACGATAATTTTGCCAATCTCGCTGAAATTCTTTCACGGTTGCACACAAGCCGTGTGGACGGGATTTTACTCGATTTGGGTCTTTCGCTCTATCAGTTAAAAGGGAGCGGCAGGGGTTTCAGTTTTATGCAGGATGAGCCTCTAGACATGAGAATGAATCCGGAGGAGGGAGAACCGGCTGAAGCGCTGGTAAACACCCTATCAGAAAAAGAGCTCGCAAGTCTCATAGCACGGTACGGAGAAGAGCGTTGGGCCCGGCGTATTGCCAGAAGTATTGTGCAGGTACGCCGGCATAAACCGATTCGATCCAGCCTGCACCTTGCTGAAGTTGTGAAAAGGGCGATCCCGGCTAAGTATCATCCGAGGCGCATCCATCCAGCCACACGAACGTTTCAGGCATTGAGGATCACTGTGAACCAGGAGCTGGAACAGTTGGAGATATTTCTGGAGGGCGTAGTCGATTTCTTGAACCCAAGAGGGCGACTTTGCATCATTTCGTTTCATTCTCTTGAGGACAGGGTAGTCAAGGAGCATTTCAGGACCCTTGCCAGGGGTTGTGATTGCCCTCCCGACTTTCCAAGGTGTGTATGCGGTAAAAGGCCGCAGGTGCGTATTCTTACCAAACGGCCGGTGCGACCGGATCCGGCTGAGGTTAAAGTAAACCCTATGGTTCGAAGTGCAAAGCTGCGGGCAGCAGAACGGCTTAACGGACAGCGGTAATGACAAAACCAAAGGCTACGAAGAAGCGCAATTCTACGATGGGCATATTAGTGGTATTTATTGTGCTCTTTATGGCTGAACTCCTGGTCTACAGTTGGTGTCGAGTACAATACGTGCAAACAGGATACGCAATCACAGAAGCCAGACAGGCGCACGAGTCCTTGATAGCACTTCAGCGCAAGCTTAAGATAGAAGAGGGCCGGTTGAGATCTCCCAAACTTATCAGGCAAATGGCTGAGGCGCGTGGCATGGTCATGCCTGATCCAAGACAAATCATCGTGATGCCATGAGTGTTCGCGGGACAAAGAAGCCAAATGCCGCAAAGTGGATTCGCTTTCGAATCGTTCTTGTTGGCTCTATCTTTGCCCTTTGCTTTGGGGTCATCGTTGGTCGAGCCGTGCAGTTACAAGTCCTGGACGGCAACGATCTCGCTGAAAAGGCCGCAACCCAGTACAACAAGGCCTATTACGAGAGGCCCAGACGAGGGACCATTTTTGATCAAAACAGAAAGGAACTGGCCATCAGTATTGATGTGCCATCTGTGTGTGCTTATCCGAAACGTATCCGTTCTCCACAACAAACTGCCGTTGCGCTGGCGCGAGCGTTGCGTCTAAAGCAACGACCCATCTTCCGGAAGCTCATGTCCGGCAAAAAATTTGTGTGGGTCAAGCGTTACGCCAGTTCAAATGAGGTGTCTGCACTCAGAGAATTGAATTTGGAAGGAGTCGGTTTTCCAACAGAAAGCCGCCGATTCTACCCGATGAAAACCCTTGCTGCACAGGCCATCGGATTTTGCGGGACTGAGGAGACCGGCCTGGAAGGGCTGGAATACTATTACGACCGCACGCTGAGCGGCCTTAATAGCACGCGGACCGGCATCAGGGATGCTCTTGGCAGGTGGTTTTCGCCGGGAGGGCTGCCGCCAGAGAACAAGGACGGATTGAACCTGATTCTCACCATTGACAGCAACATCCAGAACATTGCCGAGCAGGCCGTGTCTGAGAGCGTGGAACAATTCTCAGCCAAGTCAGGCATGGCTCTCGTCATGGTTCCAAGTACCGGGGCTATCCTGGCCATGGCCCATGTGCCTCAGTTCAACCCAAATACCTTTGGACGATACGAGCCGTGGATTTGGAGAAATCGGGCAATCACCGATTCGTTTGAGCCAGGCTCCACCTTCAAGATATTCCTGGCTGCTGCCGCCCTGGAGTCAGATACTTGTACACCTGATTCAATATTCTACTGCGAGAATGGCAAGTATCTAGTTGGAAAGAACGTCATCCACGATATCCATGCCTATGGGGACCTTTCATTTAGAGATATCATTAAATACTCGAGCAATATCGGGGCTGCCAAGATAGGAGAGAAAATCGGATCCGGATATTTATATGACAAACTCAAGGCATTCGGTTTTGGAACCAAAACGAATATTGGCTGGCCGTACGAGAGATCAGGGCGGTTGCACCCTGTACGACTCTGGTCAGAGATGGATGCCTTGGCTACCTGTTTCGGGCATGGCGTCTCTGTGTCAGGCTTGCAACTTACGGCCGGAGTTGCGGCCCTGGCCAATGACGGTCTCCTGATGAAACCGTATCTGGTACAGGAGATAACAAATCCGCAGGGGCAGCGCGTATGGAGTGTTCAGCCAACGATAACACGACGGGTTGTTTCATTTGAGACAGCACAGAGCCTGACGAGTATGCTCGAAAGGGTGGTTGCAAAAAGCGGTACGGGTGTAAAAGCGGCAGTCAGGGGTTATCGGATAGCAGGAAAGACGGGCACGGCCCAGAAGATTGATCCCAATGGAAACGGATATTTGAAGGATAAACACACAGCCGCCTTTGTGGGATTCGCACCATCTCGAGATCCCAAAATGGTCATCCTGGTGGTTATCGATGAGCCGCAAAGGCAGTATTACGGTGGTGTTGTCGCGGCGCCGGTTTTCAGACGGATTGCCATGGAAACCCTTCAGTATTTGAAAATCCCTCCTGAATTGGTGACCCCTGACGAGGAAGCTAAGCCCCTCAGGGCGTCGAGAGAGGCAGTGCATATGGGGTGAAACTGAGTTCACTCCTTGAGTCTTTGGTCGTGGAGGATTTTGTCGGTTTGGAAGATCAACTCATCAGCTCTATCCATTATGACTCGCGCAATGTGAAGCCAGGTGGGCTCTTTGTGGCCATCCACGGGCTTAGCTTGGATGGGCACACGTATATTAATGACGCAGTCAAGAAAGGGGCTGTGGCTGTTGTGACGGAAAAACCGTGGTCTGTGCCAGCATCGGTTGGCGTGGTGCAGGTTGGAGACACACGCCGGGCTCTGGCCGCCCTTTCCTCGGCATATTACGGAAATCCATCCCGTGGGCTATTTGTCATCGGTATTACCGGCACCAACGGAAAGACCACAACGGCGTATGTTACAGAGGCCATTCTGAGTGCGGCCGGCTTCAACGTGGGGGTCATCGGCACAATCAACTACCGATTTAAGGGTCAAACCTTTTGCAACCCAGTGACCACCCCTGAGTCTCTTGACCTGATGCGCATACTGCGACAGATGGCCGACAGCGGCGTAACGCATGTGGTGCTTGAAGTTTCGTCCCATGCCCTCGATCTGGATCGGGTAGCCTCCTGCGAGTTCGATATTGGTGTTTTTACGAACCTGTCGAGAGACCATCTCGACTATCACGGAGACATGGAAACCTATTGGCAATGCAAAAAGAGGCTCTGCCTCGGATGCCTGGGGCAAGGGTCAAAGCAGGCGCAGGCCGCCGTCGTTATCAACTGGGACGACACCAAGGGAAAGGATCTTGCTTCAGAGGTCTCTGTCAAATGCTTGCGAGTAGGTCTTTCCAAGGGGTGCCAAATTCGGGCCGAGAATATTCTAGTGACCGTAGATGGCGTTTCAGGCACGGTACAAACGCCTGAAGGCAATTTTGATTTTACGTCTCACCTGGTGGGGCATCACAATGTAGAAAACATCCTGGCTGCTACAGGGGTAGCAACAGCCATGGGATTATCTTTGCCGGTAATAAAAAAGGGTATCGAGAGCCTTAGCGGGGTTCCAGGCAGACTTGAGCGTGTGACCAACAAGCCAGGCATTACAGTCTTTGTAGATTATGCCCACACCCCGGACGCCCTGGAAAATGTTCTGAGAGCCTTGAAAGGGCTCGCATCAGGCCGGTTGATCACCATATTTGGTTGTGGTGGGGATCGGGACCGAGACAAACGCCCCATGATGGGAGCGGTCGCAGCCAGGGCTAGCGATCTTTGTGTGCTGACCTCTGATAACCCTCGCACCGAGACTCCGGAGGCGATCCTGTCGGAGATCATGGCTGGCACAACTGCTGTGCGAGACCGCAGGTATGAACCTTGGGAATTGGAAAATGGCTTTGACATGCCAGGCTATGTAGTGGAGCCGGACAGAAGGCGTGCCATTCAATTGGGCCTTGGCGCAGCCACTCCAGGGGATACAGTCCTCATCGCAGGTAAGGGCCATGAGACCTATCAGATTATAGGCGGGCAGACTGTACCTTTTGATGACCGGGTGGAGGCGAGGAAGGTGCTGGGGAGTAAGGAGTGAGCAGGGAGCATGGAGCAGGGAGCAGGGAGAAGTGAGCAGGGAGCAGGGAGAAGGGAGCAGGGAGTAATGAGCAGGTGAGAAAGTGAGAAGGTGAGCAGTAGGCAGTCGTGGGATTGGAGGATTGATGATTTATGGACAACCAAAAGTTGATACCCAATACCCAATGATCAATACCCAAT
>JAUVJO010000299.1 GCA_030592345.1 Deltaproteobacteria bacterium | reverse complement strand
TGGGCAGAATACCTCAATCCCGCTAAAAGCGGGACTCACTTTAGTTCACTTTAGGCACTTAATATACTCCACAAATGAGGCGCAAGTGATTTTAAGAGGATGCTTCCCCCAAGTTCTGGATACGCCCGAGTTCACCGTGAACCCTGAACCCATGAACGGTTATCGTATAACGAATAACTATGAAGGAGAAGACAGTGACAAAAAAGCAACCGCTGGTTTTGGCCACGCGGAATCCGGGAAAAACACGGGAGATATGGGAGCTTCTGAAGGACTTTCCTGTGGAGATCAAGAACCTGGATGATTTCGGTCCAATACCGGATGTTGAAGAAGATGGTTCCACATTTGACGAGAATGCTTACAAAAAGGCGTCTTTTACAGCCAAGGTCCTTGGGCTGCCGGCCCTGGCCGATGATTCCGGTCTTGAAGTGGAAGCTCTTGGGGGTGCTCCAGGAGTCCATTCTGCGCGCTATGGGGGACCGTCTGCTACTGATCAGGAAAAATGCGCCAAGTTATTGCAGGAAATGGAGGGCAAGGCAAACCGGGCAGCAGCCTTTATGTGCGTGATTTCCATTGCTGTTCCATCCGGTCCGGCCCTAACTTACGAAGCCCGGTGTGAAGGATTGATTGCCGAAGCCCCTTTCGGCGAGAACGGGTTCGGCTATGATCCCGTATTTTTTTACGCGCCTATGAAAAGGACCTTTGCCCAGCTTTCTCAAGAAGAAAAGAACCGTGTCAGTCACCGCGGAAAGGCACTGGCAGAACTGAAAGACGAATTCGATAAGGTCCTGATATGGATTCGGCAAAGGCTCTGAACCGTGAGGCAGGCTTTTTTGTTGACACACTTTGAGCCATAATACTATTAGTGAACATCAGGTTAGGCGGTTAACCGAAACATACCGTTCAAATATTTGCCTGTGGAAAGGCGACTTCGGAGGTTTTTAGCATGGAGAGAAAGAGGGTTGTTATTACCGGTGTGGGTGCCGTTACACCCATTGGGTCTGGAAAAGACAAATTCTGGGATGCGCTCATGGAGGGAAAGTCAGGTATTGACCTTGTTTCAAGGTTTGATACGTCCAAATTTAAGACCAGGATATGTGCCGAGATCAGGGGCTTTGACCCCAAGGACTATGGGATCAATCCCAAGGATGCAAAGAGAATGGACCTTTTTACCCAATACGGCGTTGCTGCGGCATCTCTTGCCATCAAGGATTCCGGTCTGAAATTAGGCGAATATAACGACAATATTGGTACCATGATCGGTACGGGCATCGGGGGCTTGATGACCCTTGAAGAAGAAAAAAGAAAGCTGATAGAGAGCCAAAACCCATCAAGGGTTAGCCCTTTTCTGATTCCCATGATGATGCCGAATGCCGTCAATGCCTACGTTAGCATTATTAACAAGCTCACAGGCACCAGTCCATGTACGTGCAATGCTTGTGCTACAGGGGCGTATTCCATGATCTATGCCTGCAAGGATATTGCCTTGGGTGACTTTGACGTCATTGTAGCCGGTGGAAGCGAGGCGATTATCACAGAGATCGCGGCAAGCTCATTTGCCAACATGAAGGCATTGTCTCGAAGAAATGACGACCCCAAAAAGGCTTGTCGCCCGTTTGACAAGGACAGGGATGGCTTTGTAATCGGCGAAGGGGCAGGTGTCTTAGTCCTTGAAAGCCTTGAATATGCCTTGTCCAGGGGTGCACAGATCTATGCGGAACTAGTGGGATATGCGACCAATACAGATGCCTATCACATTACAGCGCCTGATCCGGAGGCCCGCCTGGTTAAAAAGGCTATCCGCGATGCCATGGCTATGGCAGGCGTGGAACCGAAAGAGATTGATTACATTAATGCCCATGGCACTTCTACCCCGCTTAATGACAAGGCCGAGGCCGTTGCCATTCGCGACGTGTTTGGTGACTACAAGGTGCCCGTGAGCTCCACCAAGTCAATGGTCGGGCACCTTATCGGCGCTGCCGGCGCTGTTGAAGCTGTCGTTTGTGCCCTGGCCTTAGAAAAGCAGATGATCCCACCCAGCACGAACTACGAGACGCCAGACCCTGAAATGGATCTCAATGTTATCACAGAACCGACGCCTGCCAGGCTAAACGTAGTCATGAACAATTCGTTTGGTTTTGGTGGACACAATGCAGTGATGGTATTGAAGAAGTATGATGGGTAGTGGAGACACGGTTGGCCCGTTAGCCGGTTTGTACGGTGAACTGGTTAGGTTTTTAGGAGGGATTCAATCCTTTCGAGGGTTGTCGACCTTACCAGGACTTTCTTGGATCTGCTCTTTTGGCCGTGAATGATCTCCACGTCTGATTTTCGTACCTTCAAGGCCTTGGCCAGAAACTCCACGCACAGCTTGTTGGCTGCCCCTTCAACCGGAGGGGCTGTCAGCTTGATTTTCAGGGCATCGCCCTGAAGACCTGCGATCTCGTTCCTGGACCCCCTGGGTTGGACAGTGACCTTGAGTATAACCCCTTCGCTCGTTTCCTGAATCCACATGGGAAAAGAAAGTGTTTAAAGTGAACTAAAGTGACTAAAGTGAGCTAAAGTTAAAAGACTTATATCAGAACCTGGGCTTGTGCTATGCTGAGGCACTTCACCAGATATCTCACTGCGTATTGTGGCCACTTCAAGACGATACGACCCCTTTGTCTCAGCCATTCGATTCCCCTTCTTTAATCCGGTTAATGATCCGTGTTGAGGAGACAGCTTCAGTGATCGGAATCAGGGCGATGCGGCCCCCGGACCTTTCCACAATATCGTGGCCCAACACGGTCTCAGTGGTATAATTACTGCCTTTGGTCAGGATATCGGGTCGAATGGCCTCAATCACATCTTTGATCTCATTAGTAGAAAAAAGGGTGACATAGTCCACACAATCTAGTGCGCTGATGATGCGCAGACGCTCTTGAGCGCCAATAATGGGGCGGCCTTCTCCTTTCAGGACCCGAACGGAATCGTCATCGTCAATGGCAACGACAAGCACATCACCCATCTTTTTCGAGGCGGAGAGCAGTCTGATATGTCCGATATGGAGCAGATCAAAACACCCGTTGGTCATAACAATGCTTTTGCCTTCCGCTCTTAAATGATCTACGAGGAGGGCCAGATCTGACACGGTCTTTTGTTTGACAGCCAACCCCCCGACCGACGGTTCAAGTCCGATCCGAAGCTCATCCGTTGAAACCGTTGCCGTACCTACCTTTCCGACTACAATACCTGCTGCCACATTGGCAAGGGCTGCGGCTTGTCTAAAAGAACCTCCCGAGGCGAGCCCTAAACCGAGTACAGCCAAGACCGTGTCACCGGCCCCGGACACATCAAACACCTGCCTGACTTCGGCCTCAATCCGATAAGGCTCCTTACCATTTTCAAACAGGACCATGCCGTCCTTGCCGCAGGTCATGAGCATTTTTTGGACCGGAATCCCACGCAGTAATTTTTGCCCTGCTGCCGTAAGGGACTCGTCGTCAACAATCTCTATCCCGGATGCCAGGGATGCCTCCCGCTTGTTCGGCGTGATGGCGGCAGCCCCAGCGTATTTTTTAAAATTAAGTCCCTTAGGGTCTATGATGACTGGTCTCTTGTCTTGCTTAGCCGCATAAAGGACCTGCTGCACCAGAGCTTCTGAAAGGAGTCCCTTGCCATAGTCGGAAAGAAGGATGATGTTGAACTCGTGGATACGATCTTTCACGAATTCAACCAACCGGTCAACATGCACCCGGGATATCTCCTGCCTTGTTTCCCGATCGACCCGGAGCACGTGCTGATGGCCAGCTATGATGCGTGTTTTCCTCGTAGTACGTCTCGTAGGGTCATGAACCAAGCCTGTCGTATCCACGTTGAGATCCTTGAACATTTCAAGGAGCACGCTTGCGTGGTTCCCTGCGCCAATGACCCCCGCCATTGCCACCCGTGCGCCAAGGGCAACCAGGTTGTTCACCACGTTACCTGCCCCACCCAGCGTACGAGTGTCGCGGACCACTGAAACCACCTGGACGGGTGCCTCCGGCGATATGCGATCCACATCGCCCCAGAGGTATTCGTCAATCATCAAGTCGCCTATGACCAGGACATGGCACCCGCCGAATCTTGAGATGTCGATATTCATAAAATCCTTCTTGGCCATTGCCATTTTTCTTTTCCAGCCGTTCTATTACTATCGAATGGTCATCCAGGCAAGGCGCAATTGATGGGCACGAGGCATAATTCAAACCCCCGAACAAATTAATTGACTGATTTCTCTATCCCTTCTATAGTCCACAAGATTGTATATACCTCGAAAGGTCACAAATGACACTTTTTCGCCGACCATGAACATCAATAGCCGCGTTGCTCAGGCTTGCAATAGCCAGCTATTCCGCGCCTTCGCGCCTTGCTCTTGATGCTCATGACTCACCGAGAAAAGCGCAATTTGTGA
>JAUVJO010000098.1 GCA_030592345.1 Deltaproteobacteria bacterium | reverse complement strand
TACTTTATACCGGAAACGCTACCGTATTCGATTTGGAGATTATCAAGCCGGAACGGTTCCATCTTCAAATAGCTTCCTTTTTTTGAGTGTGTGTGATAAGGAACTGAAAGCAAGTGTAGGACACTAAGAGCTTGAGGATTTAGTTGAGCATTCTGAGCATGAAGAGATCATTCAGGTGGAATGAGACCATCAGCTTTGTACATGTGCAAGGCAGGCTATGTCTGTTCTTTTTGAGTCTATTGGTTCTGACCTTTGTGGTAAGTGGGAAAACAGTGTACTCTTCGGATCAAGAAGTTGCAGAAAAACCTGCTGCCCAGCTTGAACAGCCCCCAGCCGCAGTGGAACCGGAGAAGCGATATGTGAAGATCGACTTTGATAATGTTGATATTCTAGTCTTTATCAGATTTATCGGTGAGGTCACTGGCAAGAATTTCGTGATTGATCCAAGAGTCAAAGGCAATGTGACTGTTGTGGCTCCTACAGAAATTTCCGTGGATGAGGCATACAAAGTCTTCCAATCGGTCTTGGAGGTTCATGGATTCACCGCAGTGCCTGCTGGAAGCATTATCAAGATCGTACCATCATCAGTAGCTCGGGGAAAAGGCGTTGACACACAATTTGCACATTGACATCTTGAAATCACGTTTGCACTTCCGTAATACCTGGGTTGAGCGGTTCAGCGTTCAAGGTTCAGGGTTGAAACGCCCTAATCCCGCTGCAAAGCGGGATCAACAAAAGGAAAACACCTTGATAGGTGCAAATGTTATGTTTTCACCCAATGGGTGAAAGAGGCTAATCTGAATCATGCCTCAAGCGCCATAAATAAAGTTAGGGATATCAGCAGACTATTACCTTTGAACCCTGAACCTTGAACCGCTCACTTTAGGTAATAGATAATCCCGCAGGGCAAGGAAAATCCTTGAATCCCGCCGTGGCGGGAACACCTGTGCTGTTCTCAAGGCGAACGCCGCAAACCTACATGTGCAAGGAGTTGGGAGGGTTAAATGACTAATTTTAAGGATCGTATCATTCGTGCTGCCAAGCTAGATGTTCATCTGTATGAAGAGGTCGAAGCCGACAAGGGGGCACTGGTTCAGGCCATGTCAGTGGTTGTTCTTTCCAGTGTAGCAGCCGGAGTAGGGAGCATTGGAAAGGTAGGATTTTCTGGCATCTTATTCGGAACGATCACAGCCCTTGTTGGGTGGTATTTCTGGGCATTTCTGACTTACTTCATAGGGACAAAATTCCTTCCAGAGCCCCAGACCAAAGCAGATGTGGGTGAGCTGTTGCGCACTATTGGTTTTTCAAGTTCTCCTGGTCTGATTAGAGTGCTAGGAATTATCCCAGGGGTAGGAGCGCTTGTTCATTTCGTCGCGCAAGTCTGGATGTTAGTGGCGATGATCATTGCGGTCAGACAGGCATTGGATTATACGAGCACATTGCGTGCTGCGGGGGTTTGCTTCATTGGTTGGATCATCCAGATGTTGATCTTCATGCTCTTGTTCTCTATTCTGGGTGGGCCTGCAAAGCCTATGTGATCTCAGTTCAGTGTTTTTTTTAAAAGATCAAAGTTGTTACCACCTCTTTCGAAGAAAATTTATGATCCGTCCCAAAAATGCTGTAAGAATAAATAACGCTAAGACAAGTCCTATGGGAATAGTGATCAAGATGCTTACCTTTAAGGCAAAAATCAAAAGAGGAATCAGAATAAATATGACTGCCAGCAGGAAGATAATAGCACAGCATCCCGTCAGAAAGTCCTTTCCCAATTGGTGTTTATGACTTTGATCAGTTATTTTTTCCATTATATCCACCATACGCGAGTAGTATACTGTTTTTGTGACCGTTCACGAGTTCAAAGGTTCAGGGTTCAAAGGTTAGATTTCATCGGACCCTGGAATTTTGAATTTCATGCAAGAACGGATTAACTCGGAACCTCTGAACCCGGAACCTGTGGACGCTCACTATTTTTTAATGATACTTATTTGGCATCTTTCATTTCTCAGTTTACACTTCCCCAGAAGGAAAGATAAAAGGCTTACGCCTAAACTCCTCAGACTGCATGCTTTTGGAGTTAATCCCAAGAAAAGTGTAAACTACTTTTTGGCTTGAGTGAAGGATGCCTTATTTCCCAAGCTCAGCCTTTCGTTGTGCTGTAAATTTCCACCAAGACTGCTGTGGCTCACCATTTAAGAATGACACAACTGAAATAAAAACATCGAGCAAACAAAGATCATGTCGTTTACCTGTTAGTTTGCACAAGTCATCGTACATTGCATAAGGATCTTGACCAATGAGCTCGGAAGGTGACTTATACCCAAGAAGTCCTAACTTTGCTGCAATGACCGGTCCGACATTCGGAATATCTCCTAGATTTTTTAGGCGCATAGTTCTTTCTCAGGTATCCTATTCAAATCTCCTGGTAAAATGTGATTTTTGTGCGTTTTAGAAAATTAAATACAGGCATTGATCATCGTGTCGGCCAAATCCCAAGAAAAGCCCATTTGTATTGGTGGGCACAGCCCACCCTACACGATTGAATATTGACGAAAGCATAATTCGTAGGGTGGGCTGTGCCCACAATTAGCGAGATACCAGGAAATTTGAATAGGATGCTGAAAACCTATAACTCGTCTTTTCCGCCGGACATTTCCTGCTCCAGCCTCTTTGCTACGCCCCTCAAGGCTGTGATTGGTCTTGCGAATCCACGTGTTCGCCAAGTGCACCATTGACTCCTTCGGACTTATGCCCCAGGTTCCTGAGCTTCTCAATAACCACATAAGCCACCGGCACCAACATGAGACTCAGGAAGGTGGAGGCAAT
This sequence comes from Deltaproteobacteria bacterium, assembly GCA_030592345.1. Classification (GTDB taxonomy): domain Bacteria; phylum Desulfobacterota; class Desulfobacteria; order Desulfobacterales. The sequence goes on along the minus strand of JAUVJO010000098.1, from coordinate 6,648 downwards.
CATGCCACCGAATACCGCGGTTCCGAGGGAATGGCGGCTGGCAGCTCCGGCACCACCTGCCACAACTAATGGCACCATACCAAAGATGAAGGCAAAGGCAGTCATGAGGATGGGCCGCAGGCGGAGGCGGGATGCCTCCAGGGCCGCTTCTACGATAGACGCCCCCTTGTCCCGTTTATCCTTGGCAAACTCCACGATCAGGATCGCGTTTTTGCTGGCAAGGCCTATGAGCATCACAAGTCCGATCTGGCAATAGACGTCGTTTACAAGGCCTCGCAACCACTGGGCTAACAGTGCCCCAAGTATTGCCAGTGGAACGGCAAACATTATTACCAGTGGAAGGGTCCAGCTTTCGTACTGGGCAGCCAAAAACAGGAAGACAAACACCAGAGCCAAGCCGAAAATTAAAGGGGCCAGCCCCCCGGCCTTTTTCTCCTGAAAAGCCAGCCCGGTCCACTGATAACCAAAGCCGTTGGGCAGAATTTTGTCGGCGAGACGTTCCATTGCCTCGATGGCCTGGCCCGAGCTGTATCCGGGAGCTGCCCCTCCCTGGATAGACGCTGTACGGTAGATGTTATAGTGCTTGACGCTCTCGGCTCCACGCACCTCCTCTACCTTGATGATGGCGCTCATCGGCACCATCTGGCCATTGCTGCCGCGAACGTAAAGCCTGGAAATGTCTACCCTCTCTGAACGGAAGTCTTTTTCAGCCTGTGCATATACCCGGTAAATACGTCCGAATTTGTTGAAGTCGTTGACATAAAGGGCACCTAAGTAGGTCTGCAGCGTGTCAAAGATGTCAGATATACTAATACCCAATGTCTTGGCCTTGGTGCGATCAAGCTCTATATAGAACTGTGGGAAATCCACTGCGAAGTTTGTGGAAAGGGGCAGTAGTTCGGGTTGCTTTGCGCCTTCCCGGATTAATTGTTGAGCCACCTCGCTCAGCCTGTCTAAGCTCCCGCCAGTCAAGTCCTGCAGCTCGAACTCAAAGCCCCCCGTGGTGCTGAGACCTGAGATGGGAGGTGCATTGAAAGAGAACACTATGGCCTCTGAAATACTTGCTGTCCGGCTGCGTACCCTGGCCATGATCCCGTCCACGCTCAATTCCGGTGTTTTTCGTTGGTCCCACGGTTTCAGGACTACGATGAGGGTGCCCGAGCAGGGAACAACGACACCATTCATGAGATCGTACCCCCCGATAGTCAACACGTCTGCTATGCCAGGAGTTGAAAGGAGGATTTTCTCAATCTTGTCGCCAACCTTTTGGGTGCGTTCCAGGGATGACCCTTCGGGGCCTATCATGAAAACGAAGAAGTAGCCCTGATCCTCCTCGGGCACGAAACCTGTCGGGACGGTGCGAAACATATAGTAAGTGAGACCCATCAAGCCCAAGAATACAAGCGCCACAACAACCCATAGCTTGATCAGCCCCTTGACCCATCTCACGTACACCTTAGTGCACAAGTCAAAACCCTGGTTGAACTTCCTGAAGAACCAGATATGCCTGGCCCCCGGGCGGAGCAGGACCGCGCACAGGGCAGGGCTCAGGGTAAGAGCGGTTATGGCCGAAATACCAACCGAGATGGCAATGGTAAGAGCGAACTGTTTGTAAAGTTGGCCCGTGGTCCCCGGCATGAAGGCAACCGGCACAAACACGGCCATGAGCACAAGGGTAGTGGCAATGATCGGACCGACCACCTCCCTCATACCCTCAATAGTAGCCTGCATCGGCTTCATCCCCTCTTTTTCGATAAGCCTCGATACGTTTTCCACCACCACAATGGCATCGTCCACCACAAGACCGATAGCCAGGACCAGACCGAAAAGGGTCAGGGTGTTAATGGAAAACCCGAATGCAAGCATTACGGCAAAGGTTCCCACAAGGGAAACCGGAATTGTAATGGCCGGAATCAAGGTGGAGCGCCAGTTTTGGAGAAAGACATAGACCACGATGAACACTAAGAGCATGGCCTCAAGCAGCGTAATAAGGACTTCCTTGATCGATTCTTCTACGAACAAGGTGGTATCGTACACGATCTTGTATTCAATCCCTTGTGGGAAGCGTCCGGACAATTCCTTCATTTTTGCCCTGACCTGTTTTGCGGTATCCAGAGCGTTGGCACCGGGCAACTGGAAGACGCCGATGGTGGTGGAGGGAGAGCCATTCAATTCGGCATCACAATTATAGTTCTCTGCCCCCAATTCCACGCGCGCTACATCCTTTAAACGGACAACCGATCCGTCAGGCCGGGTTCGAATTATGATATCCTCAAACTGGGGGACTGTTGAGAGTCGACCAAGGGTGGTGATGGAATAAGTAAAACTCTGCCCGGGCGGGCTGGGGGGCTGGCCGATCTGCCCGGCGGCAACCTGCAAGTTCTGTTCACGGATAGCGTTGACCACGTCACTGCAGGTAAGGTCGAGGCCGGTCAGTTTGTCAGGATCAAGCCAGGCACGCATGGAGTACTTGCGCTCTCCAAAGATGCTTACGTCACCAACGCCAGAGATCCGTTTCAATGCATCAACCAGGTTGATGTCAGCATAGTTACTCAGATAAACGGCGTCAATACTCTTGTCTGTCGAGATCAGATTCACTACTAACAAGAAGTTGGTGGACTGTTTCTTGGTGGTAACGCCGAATCGTCTGACATCCTCAGGCACCTGTGGCAGGGCAATGGACACACGATTCTGCACATCCACTGCCGCGATCTTGAGGTCATAGCCCACCTCAAAGGTTACGGTGATGGACATGGAGCCATCGCTGGAACTGTTGGAGGACATATAGGTCATCCCCTCCACACCGTTGACCTGCTCCTCGATCGGCTGTGTGACAGTGCGCTCCACCACCTCTGCGCCGGCGCCCATGAAAGAGGTCGTTACCTGCACGGTGGGCGGTGAGATTTCCGGAAACTGCGCCACCGGAAGCGCAACGATACACACCGCGCCGGCAATCACAATGACAATAGCGATGACACCCGCAAAGATAGGACGTTTTATAAAAAAATTAACGAACATAGATCAGTGTCCGGGAGACTGTTCCTTGGATTGGCGTTCAGAGTCTTTTGCCTGTGATGTTTCAGGGGCCTTTTTTTCAGGTGCGGGTGTAGGATTCACCACCATACCAGGCCGGACCATCTGCATGCCCACTATGATTACCCGCTCGCCTTCTTTCAAACCCTTCTCGATAATCTGCTGGCCCTGATAGATCCAGCGTGACTTCACCTGGCGTTGCTCCACCTTATTGTCTTTTCCCACTACCAGCACATACATACCTCCCTGATCCTCGGCCACTGCCTGCTCGGGGATAAGGGGGGTGTCGGGCACCTCACACAAGAAGAGGCGGGCCTGGACATAGACTCCAGGCAGCAGGGTTTTTTCAGGGTTCGGGACCACGGCGCGCATAGTAACCGTGTTGGTCTGGGGATCAGCGGTGTTATCAATAAAGTCCATCATACCCTGATGGGGATGGGTGCCCCCGTCAGAAAGCACCACATCTACTGGGAGGCCTCCCTCCTGTTTGTGCTTATGGATTACGCGGAGATCCTCTTCGCTCGGGCTGAAATAGACATAAATGGGATCTAACTGTACTATGGTGGCTAACTGTGTATCCTGGCCGCCGGCGCCTACCAGGTTTCCCACGTTCACAAGGGTCCGCCCGATGCGGCCATTGAGAGGAGAGTACATTGTGCAATAGCCAAGATTCAGTCTATCCTGTTTGATCCTGGCACGATCTGCCTCCACGGCAGCAGCCGCTTCTTTGGCCTGGGTGCGATATCCGTCAAAGGTCTCTCGGGTTACAAAATTTTGCCTGGCAAGTGGTTCATACCGTTCCACCTGTTCTAATGCAAAGGCCAACGAGGCATCATCTTTGGCCAACTGGGCCAGGCTCTTTTCAATCTCTGCCTGATAGGGCTCACGTTCAATTACAAACACGAGGTCGCCTTTCTTGACGTCGCCTCCCTCTTTAAACCTGCGCTGAACGAGAAAACCTTCTACCCTCGCGCGGATGTCCACGGTCTTTACGGCCTCAGTTGTGGCCACGTAATTAAAGAGCACGGGGACTGTCTTCAGAATAACCTTTGCCACCGTTACTGTCGGGGGCTCAACCTTGGTAGGCGATGCCTGTTTCTTCTTGCAGCCCCCCAACATGACCGGTATCAAGCCAAACGTGAATACCAGAACTAACACGCATTTTGAGAACCGGATTTGTCTGTCACTTACCATGCAGCGAGTCCTCCCCTTTCCCGGTTGACCCGGGGTGAACATCAACGGGTGCAGTTATAGACTTTCACATATTAAATTTCACGGCGTTATCGGTCGTCGGCGTAACTTCTCAAAAAGTCCGGGTAATCTCCCGATAATCACTAATATGTTGCTACGTAGGGCAAGGTGAACCGCTGAATCCCGCCTGTGGCGGGACCATTTCAATTGACACCTAACCAGCCAGCTACTTAAGGCATTGGAGGCCGAAGTTCAGCGGTTCACCTTGCCCGGAGGCTTGTTGTCATAACCTCAAGCGTACCCGGACTTATTGAGAAGTTACTCGTCGGCGTATTACAATACAGCCTCCTCTCTCTGGCCTTTTGAAATTTAATATGTAAAAGTCTATAGGACCTGTGCCCCGATGGCATGTACAAACTCTGCATACGACGTGTGGACGCTTGTGCGTGCCTCAACCCTCTGTGCCCGGGCCAAGGCCAGAGTGCTCTGGGCATTGAGTAGTTCTACAATATCCGCTGCCCCGGCACGATAACGGGCTAACGAGACGCGATAAGACTCATTGGAACTTGCCAGAAGGCTCTCGCTTGCCTCCAATTGCTGCACGGCCGTGCGGAAATCATAATAGGCCGTCCAGGCGTCCGCGATGATTGACTCCTGCTTGAGCCGTAGTTCAGCCCGAGCCGCATCCAGGTCTGCTTTGGTCCTGCGGACCGCATTGCGCAAGGAAAACCCTTCGAAAAAGGGAATCTGGAGCTGAAGCCCTCCATAGTATTTCGTATCATTTCCATCAATGTCGCCTGTGTCTATCCTGCCGTTTGCACCGATCCATCCCGCGTTACCGGTTGCAACAAGCTGGGGCCAGAGTGCAGACTCGGACTTCCGCAATTCTGCCTCCTTTTGGTACACTGACGCCCGGGCAGCAATCAGTTCGGGCCGGTCACGTTGAGCTATTTCAACGAGATTATCGGTATTTTGCTTAATCCGGTCCAAAGGCAACTTGTCAGGCGGCTCTGCCACGTCAAAAACAGTGTTCGCCGGCCAACCAACGGCCATAGCCAACTCCCCGCGCGAGATCTCCACATCACCCCTGTGGGCCACCAGGTCGAAGCGCACCTGTTCCATCTTGGCACGGGCCTGCAACACGTCGGCAATAGTGCTCACGCCCGCCCGACGACGCGCCGACGTGGACCGAAGGCTCGTCCGGGCCTCCTGGAGACTTACCTCAGTGGACCGCACACGGGCTTTGTTTCCCAAATATGTGTAGAAAGCCTGGGACACGTTTCGAAGAACATCCTGGATCGCCTGGTCATGATTCCAGTTTGCAGCAATAAGGGCCTGCCTGGCCGATTCCACTTTTGCCTTCCGACCTCCAAAGTCCAAGAGGAGATAGTCGAGGCTGACGCCAACCTCACCGTACACTCCACGAAATGGATCCATCTCGGGGGCTTGTGAAATCTTGCCGCCGGTTCCACCCACGTTGCCACTGATGGCAGGGTAATACTCCCCCCGGGTTTCAGCCCAACTCGCCGCTGCCACGCGCGCCCGCTCCCAGGCTAATTGCGTGACCGGACCGTTGCGGAGGGCGACATCCACTAGTTCAGTTAATGTAAGGTTGTCAGCCGTGGCTTCAAGTTCAGGGGGGATATCTGATAATTTTTCGGATGGAAGCGGGGGCAACACCTGACTTGCATCTGGTTTCCAGGGTTCACCCGCAGAGGGCGGGGCATATTTCATCGGGTTTTGTTCCGGCAACGTTTGCAGGCATGCCGGGCATGCAACTGTTACCAGAACACACAGAAGAAAGACGAGCGGCCTCGGTGGAATCGAGCGGGCTACGAAAGGTATCATCAATCGTCCTGTTAAAGTTAAAGCTGAAAAATTGCTTTTTCGGGTTAAAGTTGGTGGACTCGTAAAAAAAGTCGAATTCAACGAATATGTAATTTCGATCCTGCTATTAGCGGGAAGAAATCTTATAGTTTCGGCATGTTACATGGGTAAGGTTGCTCGCTCCGCTCGAAATGACAGGTTATTGAGACTTGTGACGAAGCAGTCAAAGATTAGGATATTATTTTTTGATGGTAAATAGTGGCATAATCCGTGTTGGGTGTCAAGCGGGAAACCGACACTTCATAAGGCATAGCGCATCTCATCGTTCGCTTATAAAATTCGTGGATATCAGGGACGTTCTCAACATTTAAACTTTACATTACAGCCGCTGCGTGCTAAGGCCCGCTTATGCCAAGACAATCCCGCATCGACGCGCCCGGCGCGCTGCATCACATCATTGCCAGAGGGATCGGGCGGCGCAAGATTTTTGACAATGATCGCGACCGCGATGATTTTCTCGAACGTTTGGGGACGGGTATTATAGAGACACGAACGGCTTGCTTTGCCTGGGCCTTGATCCCAAATCACTTTTTATGT
>JAUVJO010000443.1 GCA_030592345.1 Deltaproteobacteria bacterium | reverse complement strand
TCCTCGTATGCCTTGAGGACTCGTTCATTCAATTCCTGAAGCCGGTTAAGCACCCAGCGGTCAAGCTCCTCCATCTGCTGATATTTAATCGAATCAGTTTCAGGATCAAAGTCATTCAAATTGCCCAGGAGGTAGCGGCACGTGTTCCTAATGCGACGATAGGCCTCTGTCAGGCGCTTCAAGATCTCTTTGGAGAGCCGGATATTGTCCCGGTAGTCTTCTCCCGCCACCCACAGCCTGAGGATTTCCGCGCCATGTTCTTTAATGATTTTTTCCGGGGGGATGACATTCCCCGATGATTTGTGCATTGCCCTGCCCGACCCGTCAACAACAAAGCCGTGCGTCAAGACGCCTTTGTACGGTGCTTCACCGCGTGTACCTGAGGAACATAGAAGAGAACTGTGAAACCATCCGCGGTGTTGGTCACTGCCCTCAAGGTAAAGATCCGACGGGCTGTCAAGGTAATCTCTTTTCTCCATTACAGCCGCGTAACTCACACCGGAATCAAACCATACATCAAGGATATCCGTCTCTTTTCTGAATCTATCCGCTCCGCATTCAGGACAACGAGTGCCCGAAGGTAGTAGATTTTCTTCTGATTCACTAAACCAGACATCTGCGCCGGATTTTTCAACCATACTGGCCACATGATCAATAATTTCCTGCGAGATGACTATATGACCACATTCTTTGCAAAAGAACACGGTGATAGGGACACCCCATGATCTCTGGCGGGAAATGCACCAGTCAGGACGGTTGGCAATCATGTTAGAGATGCGCTCCTGGCCCCATGAGGGTATCCAGGTGACTTTGTTAATAGCATCAAGAGCCTTTTGCCTGAGGCCGTTTTTTTCCATTGAAATAAACCACTGTTCAGTGGAGCGGAAGATAACGGGTTTCTTACAGCGCCAGCAGTGAGGGTATTCGTGAGTTATATTCTCTTCCTTGAGAAGCGCACCCAACTCCTTGAGCTTATCGTTGATAGGCCGATTCGCTTCAAATACTTCAATGCCAGCGAAATATTTTACATCCGGTGTAAATCGACCGGAGTCGTCCACGGGCGAATAGACATCCAGGCCATATTCCAGACCGGTTTCATAGTCCTCACGCCCATGGCCGGGGGCCGTATGGACGCAGCCCGTACCGGCCTCAAGCGTCACATATGGTGCTACAACTATCACTGATGGCCTGTCATACAAGGGATGTCTTGCCTCAAGATTTTCAAGGTCGGCAGCCTTAAACTCCTGGATGATCTCGTATGATTCGATACCAAAGGTATCCATGCACACATCCAAAAGCCCCTTGGCCAAAATCAAAACCTGGTTATTTCCGGTCTCTACTGCCACATATTCAAAGTCGGGATGAAGGGCAATGGCCAAATTGGCAGGCAGGGTCCATGGAGTCGTGGTCCAGATCACGATGGAAACCTCTTTTCCGGCCAATACCGGATACGATTTGCTCAGATCAGAAATCATAGGGAACTTTACAAAGATAGAAGGTGATGTATGCTCTTCGTATTCAACCTCTGCCTCAGCAAGCGCTGTCTCG
>JAUVJO010000242.1 GCA_030592345.1 Deltaproteobacteria bacterium | reverse complement strand
CGTTGGCAAAGCAGGGCGGCATTTCGGTTGGGTCAAACGGTTGGGGTTGCGCAGCTCGAATCGGTAATCGGTATTCGTAGAGCGGTTAAGGATAAATTCGCACAGCCAATAAAAGGTTTTCACGATCCGGTTGCTTATCAAAACGCCTATAGGCCAACGCAACCGACAGACGACAGACGTACTGTTCTCAAGGCGCAAGCCGCAAATCCCGCTTGCAGCGGGACGCAACCGAATGCCTAATACCCACAAACGAGGCGGGACCACCAATTTTTTCAGTTTCCAAATTTCTGAGAATATCCGATTCAGGCATTGCAAAAGGGGGATATAGAGTTTCACATATTAAATTTCACAAGGCCAGAGGGAGGAGGCTGTATTGTAATACGCCGACGACCGATAACGCTGTGAAATTTAATATGTGAAAGTCTATATTACATCTTCCGCGACAGCACATAATCGGCCAGGTCTTCAAGGAGGGAGCGGGGCTTTGAGGCTTCGAAGACATCAAGGTGGCTTTTTGCCTGATCAATGTACACATGGGCCTGTTTCCTGGCATATGCGATACCGCCATACCTGGCAATAAGGTCGAGGATGGTGTCCAACTGGGCCTTTGAAAATTTCTGATCTCCAATCGCCCTTTCCATCCTGGTGCGATCATCCTGGGTGGCACGGTTCAGGACATAAATTAAAGGAAGGGTCAACTTTCCCTCTCGAAGGTCTGCTCCTGTGGCCTTGCCGAGGATCTCCGCGTCTGCCGTATAATCGAGGATATCATCCATCAACTGGAAGGCGATGCCTATGTTATATCCGTATTGAGCCAGTGCCCGGACTTGTTCTTCGGGTGCCCCTGCGAGCAAGGCCCCTACCTGGCAGGAGGCCTCAATGAGGCAGGCGGTTTTGCGCCTGATGACTTCCAGGTATTCTCCTTCATCCAGGGTAAGATCTCCCCGGTGCAAGAGCTGGTGAATCTCGCCTTCTGACATCTGGGCAGTAGTGTGGGAAAGGATGTTGATTATGGCGATCCTGTCAGTCTCTGCTGCAATGGCAATTGAGCGGGCGAGCAGGAAGTCTCCTACCAGGATGGTTCCAGGAGTTCCCCAAATCGAGTGAGCCACAGGGTTGCCCCTGCGGACCTCAGCACCGTCCACGACGTCATCATGAAGCAAGGTGGCAGCGTGAAGGTATTCAAATACGACCGAGAGGCGCTTATCAAAGTCTCCCTGATAGCCGCACAAGCGCGCTGAGAGCACCATTAGAAGAGGACGGAGCCTCTTGCCGCCGCTGAACATGACATGTTTTGCCACATGTGAAACAAAGGGGATATGGGGCTTGAGGTTTTCGACAAGTGCTTCCTCGATTTCAGCCAGGTCTTGCCGGACAGAGTCCAAAATCTCCTCTTTTAAGTCTTTCATATCACGACTCCAATGAGATCGTATTCCCGGGCCGCTGTAATGCGCACGTTCACAAAGCTGCCCGGCTCTGCCTCTCCCCCATTCAAATAAACCACGCCGTCGATTTCAGGTGCCTGAAATGAGGCCCTGCCTATTAATCGCTCCCGGGTATCTTCAGCAGCCCCTTCCACGAGCACCCGGATGATTTTACCCAGATATCTTTGATTGTTCTCCCTGGAAAGCTCGGCCTGCCGTGTCATGAGACGGTCAAAGCGTTCTTGTTTAACTTCTTCTGTTACATGATCTTTAAGGCGGTTCGACGGGAGATCCTTTTCATCAGAGTACATGAACGCCCCCATGTGGTCGAACCGGACTTTTTCGATAAAATCGAGCATACCCTTGAAATCATACTCTGTTTCACCAGGGAACCCCACCATAAGTGTCGTGCGGAGCACAGCGTCAGGGACCTCCTCACGTATACGCTCAAAAAGCTCCATGATGTCCGTGACATTGTGGCTACGTGCCATGCGTCTTAGAATCGACTCACTCGTGTGCTGTATCGGAATATCAAAATACGAACAGAGGCGGTCATGGTTGGCGATTGTTTCTATGATGGAATTTGTTACATAGTCCGGATTGCTATAGAGCACACGTACCCATACGATCTCCGAAATCTCTGCCAGCTCGTTCAAGAGGTGCTCCAGGCCATAACCGCGGCCCAGGTCCTGCCCGTAGGCCGCGGTATTTTGAGCTACCAATATCAATTCCTTGACCCCTGCCTCTGCTAGAGCCCTGGCTTCGGACAAGACATCTTCCATGGGACGACTTCTGTGGGGACCTCTTAGTTTGGGAATGATGCAGTAGGTGCATCGGCCCGAACACCCCTCAGCAATCCGCAGGTAAGCCATGTATGTGTGGGTCGTATTAAATCTGGTGGCCGTTTCATCGAAAACCGGGCCACAGTCTGGCCGGGGCAACAGGACACGCCTCCCATTCAACGAACCCTGTACAGCTTGAGTGATGCGGTCAAAGGCCCCTGTCCCAAGGAACACATCCGCTTCCGGCAGCGAGATCACAAGATCCGTGCCGTAACGCTGGGGCAGGCAACCCGCCACGATGAGCCTTCTGCCACCGGCACCTTGCTTCCATTTTGCCATCTCCAAAATAATGTCAATAGATTCATCCACGGCCGGGCGTATGAAGCTGCACGTATTTACCACCACACAGTCAGCCTCAGACTCATCTGAGGTGATGGTGTGCCCTGCCTCAAGGAGCCGACCAAGCATGATTTCGCTGTCTACCAAATTCCTGGGACAACCCAGGCTGATGAGGTGTATGTTCAAAAAAAAGTGCCTAAAGTGAACTAAAGTGAGCTAAAGTGCCTAAAGTTAAAAGCAAAAAAGTTGAAAGCTCAAAGCTGAAGGCTGAAAGCGCTATCACTTGAATCTTTGCGCCAAAAAAAAGCAAGACAATCTTCTCGCCTTGCTTCTATTGCCATTGTCATATCTCGAATGGTCAAAAACTGCTATTCCTTGAAGTGGTAAAGTGAACGAAGTAAGCCAAAATGCCAAAAATTGCAGGACCCAAAACCAACTTATCATAATAGTTTCTTCAAGTCCTTAATTTTAGCTCACTTTAGACACTTTAGTGCACTTTAGGCACTTTCATATGGCAAAACCTCCAATTTTGGCCGTGCTGAGTATATTCCCTTACCCTTTAAGTTTTTTCACCTCGGCTGTGATGGCAGGGACGACTTTGAACAGGTCTTCCACTATGCCGTAGTCCGCCTTCTTAAAGATCGGTGCCTCCGGATCCTTGTTGATGGCTACGATGTACTTGGATGATCCCATGCCTGCAAGGTGTTGAATAGCGCCTGAGATACCGCAGGCTATGTAGAGGTTTGGCGATACTACCTTTCCTGTCTGCCCCACCTGATCGGAGTGCGGCCTCCAGCCTTCGTCCACAGCAGACCTGGACGCGCCGACAGTACCTCCCACCAGGGCCTCGGCCAGTTCCTCAAGAAGACTGAAGTCAGGACCCCCCATGCCGCGTCCTCCTGATACGATGCTCTCTGCCTCTGTAAGGTCCACCCTGGAAGCTGTTGCCACTTTATTTTCTAAAAGCCTTGACCTGGTCACACCAGGATTGACCGGAACGCTTTCCACAACTCCGGCCTTTGCCGTTTCCACGATTTCCATGACATTCGGCCGTATGGCTGCCATCTGGGGCATCCCTTCAATCGCGACCTCAGCTATGACCTTGCCACCAAAGATCGGCCGCGTGGCAATCAGGGTCTCCCCATCAACGCTCAAGGCAATGCAGTCCATGGCAAGTCCGGTATCCAGCCGTGCGGACAGCCGTGCGGACAGGTCTTTCCCCCGGGTTGAAGCGCCCAACAATAAGATCCTGGGGGCATTTTCTTTCACTATGTCGAACAGCACGTTTGTATATGCTTCTGTCGTATAATCTGCCAGCGCAGGATCATCTCCCACCAGGATTTTGTCTGCCCCGTATTTACCTAATTCCGCAGCAGTCCCCTCCACGCCTGCACCAAGCACTACACCAATGAGCGGCCCGTTTATGGCGTCTGCCAGCCGTCTCCCCTCGCTCACCGCCTCAAAGGCAATCTTTCTAAAAGCACCATCCATGTATTCTGCAAATACCAGGACACCTTGTGCCATGTTCCTTTCTCCTTTCTTCGTTCTCCGTTCTACAAAAAACGATCCACGGTGAACGGACAACGGTGAACGGTGAACGATATAATCAAATAACCTTTGCCTCTTCGTTCAACAATCTGGCCAACTCCGCGGCCTTGGCCTCCGGGGTTTCCCCTTCGATAATCTTGCCTGGCGACCTTTCCGGCGGGAAGGACAGGTTTATGATCTTACATTTCGCACCGTCCTGCCCAACTTCATCCGCATCTACACCAAGGTCGGCCAGTGTTTTTTTCGCCAGGGGCTTTTTCTTGGCCTTCATGATACCCGGCAGTGAGGCATATCTAGGTTCATTGAGGCCCCTTTGGGTGGTGAAAAGGGCTGGTAAGTCAGCCTCAATAACCATGGTACCCCCCTCAATTGTTTGCTCACAGGTTATCTTCCCGTCACGGATCTCTTGCTTGATGACCATTGAAACATGGGGAATCCCGAGAAACTCTGCTACCGCAGCAGGCACCTGATAGCCGTCATCGTCCACTGCCCGCATACCCGATATGATTAGATCGCAGGGGATCTCCTTTAAGGCCGCAGCAATTACCCTGGCTGTGCCAAGCGCGCCGCTTCTTTCAACAGTTGGATCATCGATCAGCACGCCCTCATCTGCTCCCATGGCAAGAGCTGTCCGTATAGCCTCGACCGCTCTTTCGGGTCCAACAGTCAGTATTGTAACCTTGCCTTCCCCTTGACTCTCTTTGATTCGAAGGGCCTCTTCAACAGCAAACTCGTCGTAGGGGTTGATGATCCACTTTACGTCTTGTGTTTCAATAGAAGTTTTGTCATCGGCAATTTGGATCAACGTCTCTGTATCTGGAACTTGTTTTAGCAAGACGACAATTTCCACCCTGAAAACTCCTTTCTGAACTTGAATATACCTCGGAAGGTTATAAATTGCGCTTTTTTCGGTGAGCAATGAGCATCAAGAGCAAGGCACGAAGGCGCGGAATAGCCGGCTATTTCAAGCCTGAGCAACGCAGCTATTGATGTTCAGGGCCAGCGAAAAATCGCAAGTTGTGGCCTTTCGAGGTATAACTTGCATATATGACAAAAAACAGAAAAAACGTCAAGGTCATATACCTCGGAAGGTCATAAATGGCGATTTTCTCGGTGAGTCATGAGCATCAAGAGCAAGGCGCGAAGGTGCGGAATAGCTGGCTATTGCAAGCCTGAGCAACGCTGCTATTGATGTTCATGGCCGGCGAAAAAGTGTCATTTGTGGCCTTTCG
>JAUVJO010000402.1 GCA_030592345.1 Deltaproteobacteria bacterium | reverse complement strand
TGGCAAAAAGGGTATAATCCTTTCCCAGGCCAACGTTTTGTCCGGGATGCACCTTGGTTCCCAGTTGCCGCACAAGAATGCTCCCTGCTGTAACCTGCTCCCCGCCATAACGCTTGACACCACGCCTCTGGCCCTGGCTGTCCCGACCGTTTCTTGAACTGCCCCCTGCTTTTTTATGTGCCATGGTTTTTTCGCTCCTTCAGGGCTGCCAACCGTTCACCATGCGGTTTCCGCCCACCGAGAATACGGCTTTAGTTCTGCCTCTATAGACTTTCACATATTAAATTTCACAAGGCCAGAGGGAGGAGGCTGTATTGTAATACGCCGACGACCGATAACGCGGTGAAAATTAATATGTGAAAGTCTATAGTCTATTCCGGCAGTGAATTCCTGAGTATGTCTAGAGTTGTACGTCCCCTGAGCGTATGCTGGCCCCTCGCTATCGGTGAACGGAAAACCGTGAACGACAAACTTCTACTCATTTCCCTCAATAGCGTTGATCCTAATGGCCGTAAAGTGTTGCCGATGCCCGCGTTTCCTACGATAACCCTTACGCCGTTTGAATTTGAAAACTAAAATCTTTTTGGCCTTTCCTTGTTGTGCGATCTGGCCAGTTACGGTCACGTCGGGCAGTGTTGGCTGGCCTACTCTCACAGTGTCACCATCAGAGCAGATCAGGACCTGATCAAATGAGACGGCCGTGCCGACATCGCCGGGGAGCTTTTCAACCCTTATGGTTTGCCCCTCGGACACCTTGTATTGCTTTCCACCAGTAGATATTACAGCGTACATAAGACAACCTTTCCAAATGTTCATATGCATTGCCTGCAATAAGTTAAAATGCAAGCTCTGTTCAAAAACATTAAATATAGGACTATTTTTAAACCTTTGTCAACCTATTTGGTAACTTCTCAAAAAGTCCGGGTAATCTCCCGATAATCGCTAATATGTTGCTACGTAGGGCAAGGTGAACCGCTGAATCCCGCCTGTGGCGGGACCATTGCATATGATACCTAACCAGCCAGCTACTTAAGGCATTGGAGGCCGAAGTTCATCCCGCCCAAGGCGGGACTTGCCCGGAGGCTTGTTGTCATAACCTCAAGCGTACCCGGACTTTTTGAGAAGTTACCCTATTTGCTGTGCATTTCATAAATCTCGTATTGCTCAAGATGAAATTGCGGATCAGGACGAATGATAATCTCCTTCTTCAACCACCTTTCCAGAGACTCTATCACGCCCTGCTCTTCCCCCAAAAGCAGGTCGGCAATGCTCGGATACACCTTCAAGGTAATGTATTTACCCATCATCTCATCGGAATCCCGTCGTATGTCCCGATATATATTGTAACAGATCGTTCGCTTTGACTGGAGATATCCCTCACCTTCGCAGTAAAAACACGGTTCACAAAGCATACGATTGATGGTCTCACGTGTGCGCTTCCTGGTCATTTCAATGAGTCCCAGTTCTGACATCGGCACTACATTAGTCTTGCTTCGGTCCTTCTTGAGGGCGTCTTTTAGGGCATTGAAGACCCTGTCCCGGTTTGACCTCTTTTCCATGTCGATAAAGTCGATGATGATCAAACCACCGATATCTCGTAATCTGATTTGGTACGCAATCTCCTTAACTGCCTCGAGATTTGTCTTTACGATGGTCTCTTCCAGATTGTGTTTGCCAACAAACCTGCCGGTGTTGATATCAATGGCCACCAGGGCCTCGGTATGCTCAATAACAATATATCCCCCGGATTTGAGCCAAACCTTCTTCTTGAGGGCCCGGGAGATCTCTGATTCGAGATTGTAAGCATCGAAAATGGGCTCGCTATCCTCGTATAGCTCAACCGAGTTCTTGAGCCCTGGCATAAACGTCTCCAAAAACCGTAGGATTTCTTCGTATCCGAACTCCTGATCAATGACAAGCTTGTCCACTTCCCTCGTAAAGAGATCCCTTACGGCGCGCAGGGTAACATTGAGTTCTTTGTGCAGCAGGCTCGGCACAGGTGCGGTTGCGTTTTTCTTCTGGATTTCGTCCAACAGCGAGACGAGGAAGCTCAGTTCATTTTCGAGCTTTTCCTTGCTAATGCCTTCACTGGCGGTCCTGGCAATCAGGCCGTAGTTTTCCGATCTGATGGCTGTCAGGGTTTCCTTTAGTCGTTTTCGCTCATTGTCATCTTCAATCCGCCGAGAGATCCCTATATGCTCTGTGGTTGGCATGACAACCAACAAACGACCAGGCAATGATATCCGGGATGTAATCCTGGCCCCTTTATTGCCAATGGGTGCCTTGGAAACCTGGACCATAATCTCCTGGCCTTCATGGAGGAGCTCTTCAATCATGAAGTTTTGATCCAGAGAAGGCGGGCGTTCGCGAGCGTCATTTTTGGCCAGATCGTCTTCATCTTCCTCACTGGATAACTGCATGAGTTGCTCAAATTCCTGGTAGTTGTTCAAGACGTCTGTTACATAGATAAACGCGGCCTGATCCAACCCTATGTCAACGAAGGCGGCCTGCATACCTGGAAGCACGCGAACCACGCGTCCTTTGTAAATGTTGCTCGCTATGTCACATTCCGCAGGTCTTTCGATAAAGAGTTCCTGGAGGATGCCGTTTTCGACAAAAGCGACCCGTGTTTCGTGGTCAGTAGCGTTTATGATTAGTTCTTTTGACATGTTGTGATGCTAGCACATGAAACTGACAATTTCAAATTTCTCTTGACCC
>JAUVJO010000210.1 GCA_030592345.1 Deltaproteobacteria bacterium | reverse complement strand
ATCCGATGGAGTCAGCACCCTGAATATGGTACGGTCACCGGCAGTTGAAAGGTGGGCAAATTCCCGGTCGCCTGGCAAAAGCGGAGAACGAATGGCCGAAGTCTTTGAAAGGTTACCCTGGCGCTGGTGCTTCATATTGGGAGGAATAGGTGGCCTTAAAGGTCAACGAGATCTTTTACAGCATTCAGGGCGAGTCTTCCTTTGCCGGCAGGCCTTGTGTTTTTGTGAGACTCACCGGGTGTAACCTTAGATGTTCCTACTGTGACACGCGGTATGCTTACGACGAGGGTGAAGAACTGGAAATCGAAGATATTGTCAACCGGGTCGCATCTTACCAATGTCCTCTCGTTGAAGTCACGGGGGGGGAGCCCCTGATCCAGGAAGAGACCCCCGTTCTTGTCCATCGTCTACTTCAAGAAGGCTATCAGGTCTTGATGGAAACGAACGGCAGTCAGGACATCCGTCGGGTGGATGACAGTTGTGTAAAGATCATCGATATCAAGTGCCCATCGAGCGGTCAGCACCGTCACAACGATTTAAGGAATCTGGACTGGTTGACAAACCATGATGAGGTCAAGTTTGTTATTTCGCACAGAGAAGACTATGAGTACGCCAGGAAAATATTAGACCTCATGGATACCAAGCTTTTGAGAAAAAACCGGGTCCATTTCTCGCCCGTCTTTGGCGGGCTGGAGCCGAACACGCTAGCGGAATGGCTCTTGGAAGATCATCTGGATGTGAGACTTCACCTTCAACTCCACAAATTCATCTGGACCCCTGACCGGAGAGGGGTCTGAGGAGAGACAGGTCGATGACTTACAAGAACAAAGCGGTTGTTCTTAGTAGTGGCGGGCTCGATTCCACCACGGTCATGGCCATTGCTAGGCAGCAAGGCTACGAGATCTTCAGCCTTAGTTTCCGCTATGGACAGCGCCACGTCCTGGAGCTGGAGGCAGCCCAGAGGGTGGCAAAGGCACTTGGTGCCAAAGAGCACCTTGTTCTCGATATTGACCTGGCCAAGATAGGAGGCTCTGCACTTACCGATGACACGGTTGTACCAAAAGGGAGGAATCAGGAGGAAATTGAAAAAGAGATCCCGGTTACCTATGTTCCTGCGCGTAACACCATCTTTCTTGCCTATGCCCTTGCCTGGGCAGAGGTGCTGGGGGCATCAGAAATCTTTTTGGGAGCAAACGCCATTGATTACAGCGGATACCCGGATTGTCGACCCGAATACATAGAAGCGTTTGAGCACATGGCCAACCTTGCTACCAGAGCAGCAGTAGAAGGAAAAAAACGAACAAGGATCAGGACCCCCCTCATGCACATGACTAAGGCAGAAATCATTCAAAAAGGCACTGAACTTGGTCTTGATTACGGTATTACCCATAGCTGCTATGATCCGTTACCAGATGGCAAGGCCTGTGGCCAATGTGACAGTTGCCTTCTAAGAAAAAAAGCGTTTGCAGAGGCCGGAATCCCGGATCCAACCTGCTATGTTGGGGAATGATATACCTCGGAAGGTCATAAATGGCGATTTTTTCTGAGTGCCTAAAGTGAACTAAAGTGCGCTAAAGTGCCTAAAGTTAAAAGGATTGGGGAATTTAGAAACAGATGGACTTTCTTCAATTCGCAATTCCTGAATTCCCGAATCCCTAAATGTCTTCAATCCCGCTAAAGGCGGGATTCACTTTAGTCACTTCAAACTTTAGCTCACTTTCTTTTACAGAAAGGTTTTACCTATGATCGACGTACAGAATGAACCAGGTGTAAACGAGATGGATATCGACAAGGTGGGGATTTGCGATGTAAATTATCCCATCCAGGTACTGGACAAGAACCGGGAAAAGCAGGGCACTACGGCGTCAATCAATATGTTCGTGGATCTCCCACACCGTTTCAAGGGGACCCATATGAGCCGGTTCATTGAAGTGCTTAACGAATACCGTGATGAAATTACGGTCAGAAACATGGGCAAAATACTTCGAGAAATCACCCGCAGTCTGGAGGCCAGGTCCGCACATATGGAATTGGCTTTCAAATACTTTATCGAGAAGGAGTCCCCTGTTTCAAAATCCCGAAGTCTCATGGATTACGACTGTCGCTTTATTATCGCTTACGCCCAAGGGGGCAGCGTGGATTTCGTTCTCGAGGTTAAGGTGCCGGTGATGACGCTATGTCCTTGCTCCAAGGAAATCAGCCAAACCGCAGCTCATAATCAACGCAGCGAGGTAACGGTCCAATTACGTTTCAATAACTTCGTCTGGATTGAGGATATCATCTCGTTCGTTGAAAGATCGGCCAGTTCCGGTCTCTATGCATTGCTCAAGCGACCGGATGAGAAGTATGTGGTGGAGCATGCCTATGAAAACCCCAGGTTTGTAGAAGATATCGTCCGGATCATCGCAAGTAAATTGATGAAGGATGAAAAGATCACCTGGTTTTCCGTAAAGTCTATAAATTATGAGAGCATTCACAACCACAACGCCTATGCTTATATTGAAAGAGACAAGCGAAAGTGAGGTCAACATGATCATTATGGGACATCGCGGGGCAGCAGCATTGGAACCCGAAAACACCCTGCTATCAATAACACGGGCTATCGAGATCGGGGTTGACGCTGTAGAGATCGATATCCACCTCAGCAAAGACAAAGAGCTCGTAGTCATACACGACTCAACCGTGGACCGGACCACCAATGGAACAGGCCCTGTTAGCAGTTATACGCTTAACGAGATAAAAGAGCTTGATGCGGGCAAAGGCGAGACCGTACCAACGCTTCAGGAGGTCATCGACCTGATCGAAAACAAGGTGAGCCTGGTCATTGAGTTAAAGCAGGCGGGGACAGAAAAAGGCGTTTTCGAACTAATAAAGAGAAACAACATTGAAGACAATGTTTATGTGATCTCGTTTTGGCATAGGCTCGTAAAGACTGTAAAAAAGATGGATAGTTGCATCAAAACAGGCATACTCCTTGTAGGATGTCCTGTGGACACATCTATTGCAACGCATGCTTCTGCAGACGCACTGGTGATGAAATACACCTTTGTAGACAGGGAATTTGTCGAAATAGCTCACAGAGAAGGCTTGAAGGTTTTCATCTGGAATATTGATGAGCTGCATCTGGTCAAGCCTTACGCTGACATGGGCGTTGACGGAATCGGTTCCAATGACCCGCGAGTACTCGTCGAGTACTTCAGGTAACCCTCTTGTCTTTCTTGTCTTTGATCAGCATGGTTGACGGGTCGAGTGTCAATACGGGATGATCTGAAGACGCGGCTCCTCCCTTTAAGGCTTTCACATGGATCTCTTTTCCTTCGGGCTGGAGCTCTACAGCAACCTCGAACAGATCAGCAACCTCTAAAAGCGGGGTCGGCATGCCGTCCGGGGCTGGTTTTTGATGGCGGTGTGTGCGCACGGCAAACCAGACACGCATGGAATAGTCTTTTGCAAGGGCTTTCAGATCGGAAAAGGACTTTCTCTTTGTTTCATCAAAAGGAAGTCCGTCAATTACAATCGTCTGGGGGAAGAATATCCCCTGTTCCGTAAGGTCGGCTAGCCTCTCTTCCAGTTTGGGTACGCTGAAACTCTCCACCTTAAAGGTCATGATGAACCTGTGTGGGAGAATAGCCTCCCAGAGCTGGTCCATCTGTCTGACATTGTATTGATTTGCAACATTGCGGACAATCTCTTCGTACCAAAGACCAACCTTTCTCACAGGATCACATAGGCTGATATGGAGGACATTTTTGCTCTCCAGCATGCTGTTCAAGGCCAGTTGAACCAGAAAAGCTGTCTTGCCCACACCAGCGCGTGCGAGTATGGCACCAAATCCTCCCTTTGGGAGGAAGTCTTCGGTCTGGTATCCCATGAGCCTCAACGGGTTTCGGAGGATAAGATCTTTTTTAAGCATATAGAAATTCCTGTCCTTTAGGTATACGACTTTTGCCCGGGAAGAAGGCGATTCGATTGGTTTGACTGGTTCAGTTCGCTCTATTTGTTCAACAATGTATTTATGCTGCATTCTTTTTTTCTTCTGCTCTCCTTTTGACCAGTTCTTCAGCGATCCCCATCGGCACCTGCCTGTAGGTGAAAAACTCCATGGTAAATTGGGCCTTGCCTTGTGTGGCTGATCTCAGGACCGTTGAATAGCCGAACATTTCTGCAAGAGGAACCTGGGCTTCAATAATACACATGGGGCCTTCGTCCTGTGTGCCCACTATCATTGCCCGGCGCTGATTCAAAGAACCCATGACAGCACCCTGAAACTCAGTTGGCGTTTCCACCACGACTTTCATGACGGGTTCATGAATAACCGGCTTGGCTTTGGCATAGCCTTCGAGAAACGCCCCGCGGGCAGCGGCCTGAAATGCCATATCAGAAGAGTCAACAGAATGTGACGCCCCGTCATTTATGACTACTTTGATGCCGGTGACAGGGAACTCCATCTTAGGCCCCTTGATGAGACATTTTCTAAAACCCTTTTCACACGCTGAAATGAACTGGGTGGGAATAGCGCCTCCAACAACCTTGTTTTCAAACACAAAATCATCTTCGGTTGTTGGTTCCATGTACCCTGCCACACGGCCGAACTGGCCGGCACCACCGGTCTGTTTCTTGTGCGTATAGTTGAACTCAGCCCTGGTAGTGATAGTCTCCCTGTAAGCTACTTGAGGCATGCCCGTAGTGACCTCGGCGTCATATTCTCGACGCATCCGCTCCACGTAGACTTCAAGGTGCAGTTCCCCCATGCCGGAGATAACGGTGTCCCCGGTTTCGTCACTCACATACACCTTGAATGTGGGGTCCTCCTTGGTAAAACGGGCAAGGGCCTTGGATACCTTCACCTCAGCTTTGTTATCCTTTGGGACAATAGCAAGGGAGATGACAGGCTCGGGCACATGCATGGATGTCATGGTCAGGCTGATACCAGGAGCCGCAAAGGTGTCACCGGAAGCACACTCGATACCAAAAAGCGCCCCGATATACCCGGCAGGCATGACAGGGATATCTTCCATCTCGTGTGCGTGCATTCTGACAACTCTGCCGATCTTGACCTTTTTTCCGGTGCGAACATTTACGATCGTCTCCCCTTTGGAAAGCGTTCCCTGATAAACACGTACGTATGTGAGCTGGCCATACGATCCGTCTTCCAGTTTGAAGGCAAGTGCAACAACCGGTTTTTCCGGATCAGAAAATAGCGTGACCGGTGTTTCATCATTGCCACTGTCTAGTGCCTCGGCTTCCACGTCAAACGGGCAGGGCAGCAGTCTTGTCACAGCGTCAAGGAGTGGCTGAATACCCTTGTTCTTGTAAGCAGAACCCATAAAGACCGGTGTCATATCACGCCTTAGCGTTGCCTTGCGAATGGCCTGAATAAGCAGGTCTCCGGTCACCTCATCCTCAAGAGCTGCCTCGGTGAGTTCATCTGAAAACATGGAAGCCACATCGATCAGCTCCTCCCGCCTTTCCAAAGCTTCTGAAAGTAGATTCTCCGGTATACCCTCGACGCGTAGATGTTCTCCATTTTCACCATCAAAATAGATAACTTTCATTGTGACAAGGTCTACAACCCCATTGAAGTCTGCCTCCAGACCAACAGGGATCTGCATGGCTACTGCATTGTGCCCCAGCTTGTCTTTGAGCTGCTCAATGACCCGAACGGGGTTTGCTCCGCTCCTGTCGCATTTATTGACAAAGGCTATACAAGGCACCTTGTATCTAGCCATCTGCTGGTCAACAGTAATAGTCTGAGACTGAACTCCACCCACAGAACACAGAACCAGTATTGCACCGTCGAGTACCCTTAAAGATCGTTCAACCTCTATGGTAAAATCGACATGGCCGGGCGTGTCTATGATGTTGATCTCATGATCCTGCCATTTACAGAAGGTTGCAGCAGAGGTTATGGTGATACCACGCTCCTTCTCGAGTTCCATGAAGTCCATGGTTGCGCCGATACCGTCTTTTCCTTTCACGTCGTGGATGGCATGTATTCGCCTGGTATAGTAGAGTATCCGCTCGGTAAGCGTGGTCTTGCCCGCATCAATATGTGCACTGATGCCGATGTTTCTCACTTT
>JAUVJO010000153.1 GCA_030592345.1 Deltaproteobacteria bacterium | reverse complement strand
ATTCATTTTGAAAACGAAAATAAGCCTAAAGAAAACGCTTTTGTGAAGCACTGCGGTTCTTGTCACAAGGCGCTGACGGCCCGGTTCGGGGGGCTTGGGGAAGGAGATATAGGTCCGAATCTCTCGGGGCTCTTTTCAGAATATTATCAGGACACTTACGACGACAAGGAGCAGTGGTCTCCCAAGCCCCTAAAAAAATGGCTGGAAAATCCAAGAAAAGTCAGAAAGAACGCGCAAATGGCACCCGTAAAATTAACGTCAGATGAGTTCTCCCGCCTGCTAGAAATATTGTAGGCGTTCAGAGGTTCAGGGTTCAGAGTTCAGAAGTCAGAGATCAGAAGTCAGACCTCCGACCTCTGATCTCTGACCTCTATTCTTTTAGCTGAACCCGTGGACGGTTACGAAATACTGGCGGCACGGACCTTCACCAGCAATACAAAAAGACCTGGCAAGAACAAGGCATATAAAAGGTTATTGACACATCATCGGCTTGTTGTCATATTTTGGCGTATCAAAAGCGAACTTAGCTTCGCTTCGCTTCGCAATTGGAATAATGGAATAATGAAACAGGGGGAGGAAAAAAGGGATGGCTGTACCATCGTTGGAAGAATTGTTAGAGCGCGTAAAGGCGTCTTCTGAAAAAAGAAACCTTTGTAGTCAGATTGTAGTAGATGTGGGTCTTGATCACCTTGGTGAGCGGAAACCCGATGTCGTAAAGGCCGCTGGCGGACTGGCCGGCGCGCAGGGATTCGTGGAAGTGACCTGTGGCGCTTTGACCGCGGCGGGCGTACTCATTGCAAGCGCTGCCGTGGACCGAATGGAGCGGGACCAGATGTATATGCTCATCCAAGAGCTGGAAGAGCGATTCAACCAGGATATCGCATCCTCTTATCCCGGCAACCGATGTGGTGATTTCCTGGATGCAGATCCCAATAAGCTCCCCACAGAGGTTTGTCCGCCGATCATTGCAGGTGCGACAAAAATTGCACTGGAGCTATTGGAAGAAAACGGGATTCACGGGTAAGGAGAATTTATGAGATTGTCAAAATCAGTTTTGATGTTCGCCTGTTTTGGATTGCCGTTCATGGTGCTATGTCAAGACGCAAATGCAGATCCAGGGAAAAACAAGGCAAAGACCATTGACGAACTGGCAGCAAGATATGACGTGAGCTCCTGTAAGGAATGCCACGAGGAAATCTATGAAGAATGGGAAGAGTCCGCCCATTCCAAATCCATGTTTGGAATCGGCGCCAGAACGGCTGCCACCATAGGGACCACCATTACAAAAGGCCTGATGACCTGGCCCTATTCTGGGGTAAAAAAGCCGAAGGATGTCAAGATAAAGCATCTCATGCTATGTGCCAAGTGTCATTTGCCACAGCTCGAAGATGCCACGGATGATGTTGCAAAAGAGATTGTAACGGCAGTATCCGGCCTTTGGGATAAAAAAATCAGAAAAGAGAGTGTGGAAAAGCTCAAGAAGATTAACATCAACTGCCTGATCTGCCACCAGACGAAGGCTATCACTCACAAGTGGGCTCAAGGCTTCCCACAAAAGGATGCCGTTTATGGAACACAGGACGGGGAGCACGAGGACGAGAACTACCCGATCATGAAAAAGAGCGAGATTTTACATGAGTCCGTCTTCTGCGGGCAATGCCACGGCCTCGGCCCGAACTTCGAGTTTGAACAGCCCTCGCAGTGTGCGACAGCCTACGGAAGCTATTTATTTGCCTACGTCGCCGAAGGCGGTCACGAATCATGCCAGTCTTGCCATATGAGAAAACACAATAAAGGTCATGTAATGCCAGCCTACCGGGATCCGGACATGGCCGAGGCGGCTGTGAGGTTTGAGGCCGATGCCTTTGGCTATTATTGGCGAAAAAATAAGGCAGAGGGTGTGACCCCTCTGGCAGTGGTCAGGGTAGAGATAACTAACAAAACGGGGCACGGAATCCCTGATGGCTGACCGACTCCAAACCGGATGATCCTGGATGTGATCGCAAAGACCCCTGATGGCAAGGAAGTCTTCAATAGTTCAAAAATCTATATGCCTGCTCCCGGAAAAATGGCCTGTGGTAAAGAGATGGGCCGAGGACCATACGAAAAGGCCGGTCTGATTCGTGATACCGCCCTTCCTCCTCATCGCACGATAGTGGAGACTTTCGAGATTCCATTCCCACATGAAAAGATAGAACACGGGAAAGAAATCTATGGGAAACCTCTATTTAAGGAGATGGATATTGATGTGGAACTCTGGTATGTTCCTTTTGGCGAAACTGAAGGACCTGCATCCCGCTGGAATCAGCTTTGGAAAAAGCTAACAAAAAAGGTCACCATCGACTAAGGACCCGTCCTAAAGTGATGGCATATCCTAAGCGTTCACACTATGTAGTTTCAAGCTTGAACAAAAATAAAGTCCCGCCTGCCAGCAGACGGGACTTTTTATAGCATTTTTTCCGCTAGTACATATTATTCTTCAGGCATGTTGAGTCCTTTCAGCTCATCTCCGAGGTATTCACGCTCATTTGGGCCAAGAATTCCGAGCGACAAGCCGATCAGCGTCCACAGATGGACTGTCATGTACTTGCCCTCAAAGTGGTGGGCAATATCGTGGATCTGGGCATGGCAATTGTGACACGCGGCAACGCAATAATCCGCTCCTGTGGCCACAATCTGGTCGAACTTGATCTTACCATAAGCATAACGCGCTTCAGTATATCCTGATTGGAGAAACCCTCCGCCTCCGCCACAACAGAAATTATTAGACCTATTGGGCCACATTTCTATAAAGTTCTCTTCGCCCACAAGGGACTTCACCACAAACCGCAGGTCTTCTGCTATTGGATCCCCGTAGCTCTTGCGTATGATCTGACACGGATCCTGGACCGTGAACTTTAACTTCAAATCCTTGTTCCAGTCAGAGTTTACCGGCAGCTTACCTTCCCTGATCCATTTGGCGTAATATTCATAGATGCTCTTGACTGGTATCTTACAAGGGATATTGAATTTTCTCAGTCCTTCCAGGACTGAAAAAGTCACGTGCCCTCATTCCGTATTCAGATAGACCTTGCATCCCAGCTCTTGGGCCTGCATGATACTTGTACGTGTGACGTGCTCCCACGATTTGTCGTCGGCAAGGAACATACAGTAATTCTCTGCCGCCCATCCCTTGCTGCCATATGTCCAATCTGCACCCACAATGTTAAGGATTTTCCAAAGCGGAATCAGCTCGTCCGGCTCGGTCACCGGCTCCCTGGAATTCTGATTGATGAAGAACTCGGCTCCCTTTTTATCTATGGGCGCCTCCAGGTTGTCCCAGCCTTTCTGGGTATCTTTCACCTCTTCGAGCACATCTTCCACGACAAACTGAAAGTCTTCTGGGGACGCGCCCATGGCGCTACCGCTATCGTTTCTGAGCGCCATATCGCACGAGCCGCGAATACCCTTGGGCCGCTCTTCACGGGGCCAACTCGCCCGCGCCAGGTAGACCAAACGGGGGATATCAATCTCCATGGGGCAGGCATAGATGCAACGCTGGCATCCGGTACACATCCATACCCAAGGCGACTTCGTTGCCTCTTCATCCAGACCCAAAAGAATCATTCTCAGAAACTTTCTGGGGTCCATGTCTGCAAGGCCCGTGGCAGGACAACCTGAAACACAGGTGCCGCAGGCGAAACACATGTCCAGGTTACCCCCTCCCGGTATGGCTTCCATAGCCTTCTTCTTGAAGTCACACTGTATTATACCCAGTTCTAATGCTTCTTCTGCCATTAGGATTTACCTCCCTTGATACGTTGATATTTCTCGTAACTTCTATCCGCCTGCAACTGAAAATCGTAGCTTAGTACTCCAATTATGACATCCCAAGGATATGTGCCAATTATCAGATGTTACAGACGGTGTCAAACAAAAACTGAGTCTATCCTTAGCGCTTCACCTCCTTTTTTAGGCTTGATAATATCAAAAAAAAACATTCCAAATACGTGTTGACACAATCCGAAATTTAGTGTATGGGTTTGGCTCTTTAATTGATTGGGTATCACATATAACCTTAGCTCGCGATTGCAAACATGGTCATCATTACCGGCAATTCCAATTGCGCAGCTAAGTTTGAGACTGACTCACATTGCCAGGAACGAAGATGAATCCAGAACAAACCAATGAACGTGTTGGCGCAGTCATGATCGTAGGGGGCGGTATCGGAGGGATACAGTCAGCCCTGGATCTTGCAGAATCTGGCTTTTATGTATACCTGGTTGAAAAATTATCGTGTATTGGCGGCCGCATGGCCCAGTTGGACAAGACATTCCCCACGAATGACTGTTCCATGTGTATCATGGGACCAAAGCTGGTGGAATGCGGCCGACATCTAAATATCGAGATATTGACCCTTTCCGAGGTAGAGAGCGTTTCCGGAAACGAAGGCAACTTCAAGGTCAAGATACATCAACATGCCCGCTATATAGACCCTGATAAATGCACCGGATGTGGAGATTGTGCTAATGCCTGTCCTGTGAGTATTCCGGATGAATTCAACATGGGCCTGGGACTTAGAAAAGCGACCTATCTATCTTATCCTCAAGGCGTTCCCAGGGTCAATGCCATTGTCAAGAAAGACAGGGCCCCCTGCGTAAACACTTGTCCGGCAGGCATCAATGTTCAGGGGTATGTACAGCTTATTGGTGCTGGTAAATACCGAGAGGCTATTCAGTTGATCAGGGAGCGCCTCCCTTTGCCTGGGGTCCTGGGGCGAGTCTGCCCACATCCGTGCGAATTTCAATGCCGAAGGGCTGATGTGGATGAAGCGATTGCCATTAGAGATTTGAAGCGCTTTGCGGCCGATCAGGTGAATCTGGATGAGCTTCCGCTGCCCGAAATCGAAGACCGATCGGAAAAAGTGGCAATAGTTGGTTCAGGCCCGGCTGGCCTGAGTGTAGCGTACTATCTCAGGCTCAAGGGATACCAGGTAACTATATTTGAAGCGCTTCCGGTACTGGGCGGTATGCTCCGGGTGGGCATCCCTGATTACCGGTTACCTCCGGAGTTATTGGACGCGGAGATAAATCACATCCTCCGGCTCGGCATCGAGACGCAAACTGGCAAGTGCCTTGGCATGGACTTCACCCTGGACGACCTGAAAAGGGATGGCTTCAACGCTATTTTCCTTGCGATTGGCGCCCATCTTGGCATGAAATCGAACGTTAAGGGCGAGGATGAGTTCGAGGGTGTAGTTAATGCGGTCGATTTCTTGAGGGACGTAAACCTGGGCAGCCGAGAGCGGCCCGGCAGTCGTGTCGTAATCATCGGCGGAGGAAACGTGGCCATCGACGCAGCCCGAGTTGCCAGGCGGCTCGGCTGTGAAGAGGTTGCCCTTGCTTATCGGCGTAGCGAAAAAGAGATCCCTGCTTTCTCGGAAGAGATCGAGGGTGCCCTGGCCGAGGGTGTCAAATTTCACTACCTGACCGCACCCGTGCGTGTCTTGGGTGAGGGTGGAAGGGTCATTGGTTTGGAGTGCGTGCGGACCGAACTCGGACCTCCTGATGCAAGTGGCAGGCGCCGACCGGTACCTGTAGAGGGCTCCGAGTTTGTAATTGACTGCGACGGGGTTATTCCCGCTATTGGCCAGCAGATAGACATAGGCTGGGCCAAGGATGGCGACGCCTTGGATGTCACCCGCCGCAGCACGCTGGTGGTAAACCAGCACACTATGCAGACATCCATCCCCCATGTCTTTGCCGGTGGCGATGCAGTCACAGGCCCTGCAACGGTGATCGAGGCGGTGGCAGCCGGTCACAAGGCAGTAGAAGCTATTCATCTATACATCAATGGCGAGGACCTGGACAAATATGCCGAGCAGTTGGCGGTCCAGGAGCCCCTGGGCCAGGATTGGGCGGAGATTCCCAAAGGCCTTGCCACAGAACCCCGGGCACATTCGAAGCATTTGGAGCCCCAGGAAAGGATAACTTCCTTTGATGAGGTGGACCTTTGCTTTACAGAAGAGGAGGCACAACGAGAGGCACACAGGTGCCTTAACTGCGGTGTATGCTGTGAGTGTTTTCAGTGTGTTGAGGCGTGTAAGGCCGAAGCCATAGATCATAATATGGCAGACAGCTTTGTAGATATAGATGTAGGATCGATCATCCTTGCCCCAGGTTTTAATCCTTACGACCCCAGAGTGTACGATACATATCGATATAGCCAATTTCCTAATGTTGTTACCAGCCTGGAATTTGAGCGCCTCCTTAGCGCATCCGGCCCTTATGGGGGGCACCTTATAAGGCTATCTGACGAAAAGGAACCGAAAAAGATTGCCTGGATACAGTGCGTGGGTTCGAGGAATACCCAGATAGGGGCCAAAGGTTATTGCTCGGGGGTGTGTTGCACCTATGCCATAAAGCAGGCCATGATAGCCAAAGAGCACTCCCACATACCATTGGACACCGCTATCTTCTATATAGATGTGCGCACCCATGGCAAGGATTTTGAGCGGTACTTTAATCGTGCCAAAGAGGAGACTGGCATCCGTTTCATAAAATCCAGGATAAGTAATGTGCTGCCCGGGGATGAGCCAGGAGAACTCAAGATCAGGTATACAGATGAGGCAGGAGCAACTATCCGGGAGGACTTTGACATAGTAGTCTTATCCATCGGACTTGATATAGCTCAGGGAACTGTTGATTTGGCTAAAAA
Organism: Deltaproteobacteria bacterium; assembly: GCA_030592345.1. Taxonomy (GTDB): domain Bacteria; phylum Desulfobacterota; class Desulfobacteria; order Desulfobacterales. The sequence goes on along the minus strand of JAUVJO010000153.1, from coordinate 762 downwards.
AATCGGCGTTGAGCTGGACCATTACAATTTTGTAGATACCAGTAGCTTTGAACCTGTCAAGACATCAAGACAGGGGATCTATGTGTGTGGCGCTTTTGAGGCCCCCAAGGATATCCCCGAGACCGTTGCCCAGGCAAGCGCCGCTGCAGCTTCGGCTACGTCTGCCCTTTCAGACGTAAGGGGGACCAGGATTAAGATAAAGGAGTATCCCCCTGAACGGGATGTCAGCAAGGAAGCGATAAAAATAGGTGTCTTTATCTGTCATTGCGGTATTAACATAGGCGGGGTTGCTAACGTCCCTGAGATCGTGGAATACACCAAAACCCTTCCGTATGTGGACTATGTAGAAGACAACCTCTTTACTTGTGCAGAAGACACACAGGTAAAGATGCAACAGGTTATCATAGAAAGGCAGTTGACCAGGGTGGTGGTAGCCTCCTGCACCCCGAGGACCCATGAGGCATTATTTAGAGAGACATGCAGAGAAGGTGGCCTTAATCCGTATCTGTTTGAGATGGCCAACATCCGGGATCAATGTACCTGGGTGCACATGCATGAACCGGACAGGGCAACTGCTAAGTGCAAAGACCTGGTACGTATGGCAGTGGCCAGGGCTGCACGCTTGGAGCAGCTCTATCAAATTCCCCAGTCTATCAGTCAAGATGCTCTGGTAGTTGGTGGTGGTGTAGCCGGTATGACGGCGGCTCTGGGATTGGCTGATCAAGGATTTAAGACATATTTGATAGAGAGAGAGGAGAGCCT
>JAUVJO010000156.1 GCA_030592345.1 Deltaproteobacteria bacterium | reverse complement strand
TCAATTGATACCTAACCAGCCAGCTACTTAAGGCATTGGAGGCCGAAGTTCATCCCGCCCAAGGCGGGACTTGCCCGGAGGCTTGTTGTCATAACCTCAAGCGTACCCGGACTTTTTGAGAAGTTACAAAATGATACCTTAATTTCTTCTTATCATTCGCTTAATAGGGATAGACCTTGGTTAATTTTGAGAATCTATATATTCCTCAGGTTTAAGGTTTCGGTTTCAGGGGAAAACACAGTGACGAGGAGCTTGCCTTACCGGATGACTTTATCAAGATCATACAAGGCGTGATCAGAGATGCGGAAAAGGGCAAGATAGAACCCAAGAAGCCAGCCTTAGAAGATGAGAAAGAGGTGCTCAAACTCTACAGCGAGCGTCTGGTCACTAAGCTGGAGAAGAATGTGCTGGACCTGGAAAGAGAAATCACCGAGCGCAAGCGGGCGGAGGAGGCGCTTCAGGAGAGTGAGGAAAACTTTCGGGCACTGGCCGAGAACGCCAGTGACGGTATCCTGATAGCCACTGGCGAAGGAGTCCACGTCTATGCGAACAAAAGGGCTGCCGAGATAACGGGTTACAGCGTCGCCGAGCTGCTTGGGATAAACATGAAAGAGCTGGCACATCCTGATGAGTTCAAGAAATTGGCTGAGAGGCTCCAAAAAAGACTTACGGGAGAATATGTCTCGAGACGGTATGAGACTGCCATCTTCAGAAAAGACGGAAAGAAAGTGCCAATAGAGATAGCAGGTGCGCAGACTGTTTGGCAGTGCAAACCTGCCCTTATAATCATTGTGCATGACATCACCGAGCGGAAGAAAGCGGAGGAGGCGATGAAGGAGTACTCGGAGCGGCTGGAGGAGATGGTAGAAGAGCGCACCAGGGAGCTCCGAGATGCCCAGGAGCAGCTAGTCCGAAAGGAGAGGCTGGCTGTGATGGGCCAACTGGCCGGCGGGGTGGCCCACGAGTTGCGCAACCCGCTGGGGGCAATCAAAAACGCTGCCTACTTCCTAAACATGGTCCTGGAAAAGCCCGAGCCTAAGGTTAAGGAAACGCTGGAGATCCTTGAGGAAGAAGTGACAACATCCGAGAGGATCATCTCAAGCCTCCTCGACTTTGCTAGCCCAAAATCCCTCATGCGGCGGAAGACTAATATTAACGATGTCCTCCGAAAGGCGCTATCTTGTATGACAGTGCCAGAGAATGTCGACGTGGTGAGCCAACTGGACGAGGCATTGCCGAACACACGGGCCGATCCTGATCAACTCGGTCAAGTTTTTGGAAACATCATCGTGAACGCCATCCAGGCTATGCCTGAGGGCGGCCAGTTGAGCGTCAAGTCCGAAGTGCCAAGTCCAAAGAGTATGACTATCTTTTTTGCAGACACAGGGGTGGGCATCGCAAAAGAGAACCTGGGGAAGCTCTTCGAGCCGCTCTTCACCACCAAGGCAAAGGGAATCGGGTTGGGGCTGGCGCTTACGAAGATCCTGGTGGAGGGGCACGGAGGCACCATTGAGGTTGACAGTAAGGTTGGCAAGGGAAGTACGTTTACGGTAAGATTACCCATTGGATTGACTATTGAAGCTTGAGGAGGGCGTATCTAACAGTTGGGGGGAGACAACAACTTTTCCGTATCCTTCTAGAATTTGGCAGGCAATGGGTCACGGAGTATTGGAGTGGTGGAGTAATGGAGTGCTAAGAACAAACAACTAAGCACTTGAGTTTCAAGAGCTTTTGATGCGCTTTATTCCAACACTCCGGTACTCCAATACTCCACAAATGCGGCGCAAGTCGTTTCAAGAGCATGCATCCCCCAAGTTCTGGATACGCCCTTACTGTAAGAGCAGACACGTGAGAAAGGATGGATCGGTGGCAGAAAGCTCTGGAAAATGGGAGACCTTAAGAAAAAAAACACCGTCACCTAAAAGAGAGAAAGGGTTTTCAGCACGGCGATATGTTTTAGTTATAGGCATTACCGTGGCCATTATTGCCGTGACGATCTGTATAGGCATACGGAACTATCGTGAAGCAGTATGGTTATCCACTGAGCAATTCAACCAGCAGCAATTGATATTGGCTCGCTCGGCCGCTACGGGAATTGATAATTATGTTGCCGGTGTTTATGATGACTTACAAACATTATCACATTTCCCGATTGTGCAGAGGATGCAACCCGGGATACTCGAGTATATGGAGCTTTTTTATAAGGGGACTCCGGTGCAAACGTCATCACGAAGGCTGGACAAAAACGGCACCCTGCGCTTCATCTACCCTCAAGAAGGCTGGCGCAAAGATCTGATAGGACTGGACTACAGCCAGGATGCTTTGTTTCAAGAGGCTAAAGAAACTGGCCAGGTTGTCATCTCCGGCTTGATAATAAATGAGATTGGGAAAAGACGTATCAGGTTAGTGAAGCCTGTCTACATTGAGGACGAAAAGGAAGCCAGAGAATTCAACGGCGTCATTGTGTGTTCTATTAATCCGGACATACTGGTCGACCTGTATGTATCTCCTATAATATCAGGTGAGACCGGCTATGCCTGGCTCATGAACGAAGATGGTATCTTTCTGGCCCATCGTGAAGAGGCGTTCGTGGGTCAAGAAGCCTTCAGTGTTCGCCAAGAGAAAAATTCTGAGCTTTCCCATGATGCAATAAACCAGATCCAGGGGCAAATGATGGCCGGCGAGGAAGGGGTAAGCCCTATATGATGGGGTGGCACAGGGGGAAAAAAGGGGAGATTGAAAAGCTTATTGCATATACACCTGTCCACGTTTTTGGAAAAGTCTGGTCCATAGCTGTATGTGCCCCGGCCAACGAGGTGGAAGCAATTACTAGAAACGTGCGGCGAAATGACCTGTACACGTGGGGTTTTGTTGTCTTTGTCATGACGGCCGCGGGTGTTTTCTTTTCTATTTCCTTTTATCGCTGGGCAAACTCTTTAGGGCGGGAGATAGAAGCACGAAAACAGGCAGAGGAGGTGCTGAAAGAGTATTCAGAAAAGCTGGAAGAGAAGGTGGAGAAGCGCACCAAAGATCTCAAAGATGCTCAGGAGCAGTTGGTGCGCAGGGGAAAATTAGCAACCTTAGGACAAATGGCCGGTAGTGTGAGCCACGAGCTGAGAAACCCCTTAGGGGTAATTAGCAATGCTGTCTTCTATCTCAATACTGTCCTTGACGAGGCCGACGAGAACACCAAGGAGTATCTGGAGATCATCTCATCAGAGGTCCGTACCGCTGATAAGATAGTTTCAGATCTTCTGGATTTCTCCCGCGTCAAGTCTGTTGAAAGAGAAGATGTGGCAGTTTCTGATCTGGTTGCCCAGGTACTGGAGAAACAACCTGCCCCCGAGAACGTACAGGTTACCACCTCCCTGCCCTCTGACTTGCCTCCTGTAGTCGTAGACCCCGGGCAGATAGGCCAGGTGCTTACCAACCTGGTAACCAACGCCTGCCAGGCCATGCCCCCCCCAGTGGCGGGTCGGCTGATCATCAGTGCCATGGCTAACAAGACCCGCGTGAATCTCTCTATTGCCGACACAGGTCGCGGCATCTCTGAGGAAAACATGGCTAAGCTCTTTGAGCCGCTATTCACCACAAGGGCCAGGGGCATTGGTCTTGGTCTGGCAGTCTCCAAGAACATGGTTGAGAGCATTGGGGGAAACATTGAGGTGCAAAGCGAAGAAGGCAAGGGCAGCACCTTTACACTCATCTTGCCTGCAAAGAAAGGGTTATCTGAACGATAAGCCGCGTATCCTGATTGTAGACGATGACCGGAGGATGGTCAGGACCCTGAAGGATATACTCAACGCCAAGGGCTACGAGGCTGAGGTGGCCTACTCTGGTCCTGAGGCTTTGGCAAAGGTAGCAGAGGCCCATTTTGACGCCGTCCTTACTGACATAAAAATGCCGGAAATGAATGGTGTGGAGTTGTACAAGGCGATCAAGGGCGTAAAGCCCCATATCCCGGTTGTGCTGATGACAGCCTTCTCCACTGACAGGCTGGTCAACGAGGGGTTGGAACAAGGTGCTATAGCTGTCCTGAACAAGCCCTTGGACATCAATGCCTTGCTGAGCTTTTTCTCAATGCTTCGCAAGGAACGCTCCATCGTCATTGTGGATGACGACCCCCATTTTTGCAAGACCCTGGGGGATATATTGCTGGCCAGAGGCTTTGCGGTTACTCAGGTGACAGATCCTCATGGTATAGTGGAGAAGATCGATGCGGATTCCCCTGTGGTGCTTCTGGATATGAAGCTAAATGACATAGATGGGTTGGCGGTTTTAAAGAAGATAAGGGAACATTATCCTGACCTGCCGGTGATCCTGGCGACTGGCTACCGAGACGAGATGATGGATGCGATAGAGACTGCCCTGAAGATAAAAGCCCATGCATGCCTTTACAAGCCTTTCCAGATAGAGGAACTTCTGAAACTCTTGAGCGAGATTCACCGCAGGGAGCTGGCCGGGGTCCTGGGCCATTAGCCCTAAACACAAGGAGGTAGCTTGAGTCATGGACACAAAGACTATCCTTATCTTAGATGATGACCCCAACCTCAGGAAGACCCTTTCTGATATACTCAAGGCAAAGGGGTATTTGCCCGTACCTGCTGCTACGGGAAAAGAGGCCCTGGACAGGGTCAAGGAGAAGGAGCCTGCTGTAGCCTTTATCGACCTCAGGTTAGAGGATATGTCCGGCCTGGAGGTGATGGGGCAGATCAAGAAGTGTTCGCCGGCCACGGAGTGTATTGTAATAACCGGGCATGCCTCCCAGGAATCGGCCATCGAGGCGGTTAATCTGGGTGCCTATGGCTATGTGAGGAAGCCCTACGATATGGAACAATTGCTGGTGATTACCCAAAGGGCAGTTGAGAAGCGTGAGACAGAGGAGGCGTTAAAAGATAGTGAGAAACGTCTTTCGCTGGCTCTGGATGCCACTAACAGCGGAACGTGGGATTTCAATCCTCACACTTTCACCAACATGCATTTTAATGACACATGGTTTACAATGCTTGGGTACAAGCCTGATGAGCTTCCACATACCGCTGAAACATGGATAAAGCTAATGTATCCTGATGATTCTGAGCGCGTTCAGAACAAACTACGGGATCACATTGAAAAAAGGGATAAGTACTGTGTCGAATTCCGTATGAAAACAAAAGATGGTAGTTATCGTTGGATTCAATCCACTGGAAAAATTATCTCATGGGATGAACAAGGAAACCCTGAACGGATGGTTGGTATTCATCTAGATATTGATGATAGAAAAACAGCCGAGGCTGAAAGAAAAAAGCTCGAAGCCAGACTCCGACAGAGCCAGAAGATGGAGGCTGTGGGGACTCTGGCCGGTGGTATTGCTCATGACTTCAACAATATCCTTTATGCCGTGATCGGCTAAACAGAGTTGGTCCTGGCCGATATTCCAAAGGAAGGTTTGTTGGAAAGCAATTTGCGACAGGTGCTCAAGGCAGCACATCGCGCAAAGGAACTGGTCAAGCAAATTCTCACCTTCAGCCGCCAGACCGAGCAAGAAGCAGGACCTGTTCAGCTAAAACTCATTGTAAATGAGGTCATTGAATTACTCAGGGCATCGCTGCCTGCCACCATTGAGATACGCCAGAACATTCAAAGTGATTCCGCGGTGCTGGCTGACCCTACACGAGTTCATCAGGTCTTAATGAATCTTTGTACCAACGCAGGTCATGCCATGCGTGAGACAGGTGGCACACTGGAAGTGGGCCTTGGGAATGCGGTGCTGTCCTCAAGCCGACAGGCGCAATTCAGAGTTTCGAATGCGGAATTACACGAAGATGACGGACACTCCGCAGGCCGTACTCCACACTTGGCAATTGGATATTCCGAGTTGATTCCTGGTGAATATGTGAAGCTGACCGTGAGCGATAGCGGCCATGGCATGACCCCTGATGTGCTCGAACGTATCTTTGATCCCTTTTTTTCCACCAAGGAGCCAGGTGACGGGACCGGCATGGGGCTTTCAGTCGTTCATGGCATTGTCAAAAGTCACCGCGGCACGGTCGCAGTCTACAGCGAGCCAGGAAAGGGTTCGACCTTTGATGTATATCTTCCTGTTGCTGAACATTTAAGAGATGTGTGGGAAAGAGAGTCCCGCCAGGGTGGGATTCCCGGGGGATACGAGCGTGTCTTGTTTATTGATGATGAACCCTTCCTGGTAGATACGGGTAAACAGATCCTGTCCCGCCTGGGATATGAAGTCATAACAAGAACGAGCGGTATCGAGGCCCTTGAGTTATTCCGCACAAAACCTGACACATTCGACATGGTCATCACCGACCAGACCATGCCGCAAATGACAGGTGTGGAGCTGGTCAGGGAACTCATGAAAATCCGCCCCCAAATTCCCGTTATACTCTGCACCGGATTCAGTGAGGTGATAACGGAAGATAAGGCCAAGGCCTTAGGCATTCAGGATATCCTCATGAAGCCCGTCGTCGCTCGGGAGATAGCCGAGACCGTGAGGAACGTGCTGGACAGGAAAGAAGGTTGAGTCAGTTTCATTAGCCCGTTTTGGTTTCAGGGCACATGTAGGTTTGCGGCGTTCGCCTTGAGAACGAACAGCACAGGTGTCAGTTCTTGCAGTACCTGAAACCCGACACCTGAAACCTCAATCCTCGGCGAACAGAACGGCTCGTCTCCTCCGTTTGGTCTCTCCGCGCCTGCGCTTTGTCTCCAACCAGCGCATTTTTGATGCAAGCTTCGGCCTTGTCTTGCGGCGAAGTTTTGGCTTTTCTGTTGCTTTACGGATTAATTCGACCAATCGCTCGTTAGCGTCCTGACGGTTTCGTTCCTGTGTGCGGAACCGCCGTGCATTGATAATCAGTACGCCGTGTTCGGTAATCCGTCTGCCAGCCAGACGGATCAGGCGCTTGCGAACGTCATCAGGCAGCATGCGAGAGTGAGCCACGTCGAAACGGAGCTGCACGGCAGTGGCGACCTTGTTTACATTCTGCCCGCCAGGTCCTGAAGCTCGAATGTATTCGTACTTGATTTCCTTGTTCATCAGCATATTCGTAACCGTTCACGGGTTCAGAGTTCAGAGGTTCAGAGTTGGCCGATGAACTGAATCATTTATTGTTCGTGTTTTCATGCCTTCGTGCTTTCGTGATAATTCCTTTTTTTTTTCGTGTTACGTAATCTGTCGTGTATACCTCGGAAGGTTGCAAATTGCGTTTTTTTCGGTGAGCAATGAGCATCAAGAGCAAGGCGCGAAGGCGCGGAACATAGACTTTCACATATGAAATTTCACAAGGCCAGAGGGAGGAGGCTGTATTGTAATACGCCGACGACCGATAACGCTGTGAAATTTAATATGTGTAAGTCTATAGCTGGCTATTGCAAGCCTGAGCAACACGG
>JAUVJO010000013.1 GCA_030592345.1 Deltaproteobacteria bacterium | reverse complement strand
GCTGAAAGCTGAAAGCGGGAAGAGGCAAGAGGGGAAAAGCCATTTTCGGTCCCCGCGTAGTTAATCTCTGTTTTGCCTTTGAGCTTTTATAGACTTTCACATATTAAATTTCACAGCGTTATCGGTCGTCGGCGTATTACAATACAGCCTCCTCCCTCTGGCCTTGTGAAATTTAATATGTGAAAGTCTATAGCTTTGACTTTCAGTGCTCATTACAAATGATACGGCTATCACCGGGTTGTAAGCGCGGGTCCGATTCTATGGTGACGGTAATATTTCGCCTGGTTTCTATGTCCAGGATTTCTTTTCGTTTTTTATTCAGCAGGTAGTCAGCCACATTAACGGGCACAGTGCCTTTTACCTTTGTTACGCCTTCTTTGACGATCTCTGAGCGGAGTTTTCTCAGGAATTCAAGGGCAAGCTTCTCGGCTGATGGAATCAGCCCTTTTCCCTGGCAATGAGGGCACGAGACAAAGCTGCCATACTCTATGGAAGCGCTGATCCTCTGACGAGCGAGCTCCATGAGTCCAAACTTGGATATCGTGCCCAGGTTAACACGGGCCTTGTCAACCTTTGTGGAGTCCTTTACGGCTCTAACCACAGCCTGATTGTGTTTACGATCCCGCATGTCGATAAAATCGATAACGATCAAGCCGCCTAGATCCCTGAGGCGAAGCTGCCTGGCAATTTCTGCCGCTGCCTCCATATTGGTCGTATATGCTGTTTTTTCCATGGAGGATTCACGGGTAGCCCTGCCGGAATTTACATCAATTGCAACCAGGGCCTCTGTAGGGTTGATCACAATGTGCCCGCCTGATTTCAACGGAACCCGCCTTGCAAAGATCGAAGCGATCTGTTCCTCCAGCTCATACTTGGTGAATATGGGCTGGGCAGCCTTGTATAATTTCACGATATTCGTGTGCCTGGGAGATATGATCCGCATGAAATCCCTGAGATCCCGATGAACATCCTTGTCATCCACAAGGATTTCGGTGACCTCTGATGTGAAACGATCTCGGATGGCGCGAATAGCAAGATGACGTTCTTTGTAAAGGAGACAGGGGGCACGGTTAGAAAGGCCCTGTTTCCTAATATTTTCCCACAGCCGGAGCAGATAGCGCAGGTCTCTGGAAATCTCGCGTTTTTTCTGGTTCTTGCCTGCTGTGCGAACAATAATGGCAAAACCTTCGGGGATGTTGAGAGAATCTATGATCCCTTTAAGTCGCTGTCTTTCCTTTTCGTCTTCGATCTGTCTGGAAATGCCAGAGCTTTTCCCACCAGGCATCAAGACGACGTAGCGGCCGGGCAAGGATATGAAAGTGGTGAGCAAGGCCCCTTTACTCATAACAGGCTCCTTGGTCACTTGTACCAAGAGTTCCTGGCCATGCTTAATGAGATGTTGGATACCATGGGTTTTCCTGTTGTCGCCCCCAGGCTTGTCAACATAGTAGTCGCTGTGAATCTCGTGTTGCTGCAAGAAGCCGTTTCTCTCTGCCCCGTAGTCAATAAAGGATGCCTGCAGGCTTGGTTCCACCCGCGTGACCACCCCTCTATAGATGTTGCCCCGGTTCAGCTCGCCGGCAGCGGTATCGATGCTGAAATCTTCAAGCCGGGTCCCTTTAAGGATCGCGATCCGGCATTCTTCCGGATCAACGGCATTGATGAGAATCTTGTGGGGTTCTTTTCTCTCTGTTGTCATTTCGTCCCTTTGGTCAGCTTAAGTGTAACCAGGTGATATTAGATCTATAAAGTAATAGAACTGGACGGAAATATCGACTAAGTCCGCACGGGCGTATCCAGAACTGGGTGAGGCATCCTCTTGAAATCACTTGCGCCGCACCTATGGAGTACATTCAGCGCCTAAAGTGAACTAAAGTGCCTAAAGTTAAGGTGTTCTGCCTATTTTTAATATGTTGACCCGGAGGCGCACTGCTTAATCCCGCTAAAGGCGGGACTCACTTTTTTTCAATAATAATCAAATTGTTTTTTCAAGTCCTTAACTTTAGGGCACTTTAGACACTTTAGGCACTTTAGCTCACTATCTTTCTTCCAGAAGGATGCGGAAAAGTTGTTGTCTCCTCCCAACTCTTAAATACGCTCCGTCCGCACCTTAAACGTCTGAGGATGTTTTTTTCTCCCATGTCTCCTAAAATGTTGACACGCCTGGTACATAAAGGTCCTAATAGTTGCCTCCCCGCCGGGCTGATAGGTGCCGTCATAGGGGGCATCCAGGAAGGGAATCTTCTCGCGATTCATGATGGGTTTCACAATAGATGAGGTAATGGTGCTCGGCATGCAGGTAAAAGGGTATACGTTTACCACGCCGTTGTACCCTTGGTGGATATATTCCAAGATCCCGGCGATGCTTAAACATGCCTCTGTGCCCAACTCGAAAGAATAGAGATCACTCTTTACAAGTGCTTTTTCCAGGTGGCTTACCCGATGATCCTCAGCCAAGTCAAGCAAAGGCTTCACTCGTTTGTAGGCCTGATCACGTCTGATCTGCTGGTAATACAGGTCTACTCCATGATTGGAGATCTCTTTCAAGTATGATTTCAGCTTGTTCAGACGAAATTGTTTAAGATTCAACCGCAGGTCTATCTTGGCCTTCCTCATCCGATCGTAAGTTGTATAGTCCACCCATTCACTAACAGACGCGTTGACTACCTCAGCGCCGTATCCTTCCAGCACCCTGATGATATCCTGGTTGGAATGAACATGGGTCCTCAGGTAGATTTCACCGACTATACCTATCAAGGGTTTGCGAGGGATAGCCGGATCAATGATGGATTTTCCCTCCTTGATGATTTCTTCCAGTTTATCAATAATCCTATTAAAATCTATTTTGGAACCACAAGATTCAAAGAAATCGGCCATTGTCATCATCGATCGCTCTATAAAACCATCCGTCGCACCCTGTTTTCTTTCGTAGGGCCTTATTCTCCAGAGGAGCCTGTCGAGGATGTCACCAATAACCACGGAAAAATAAGCCACTTTCCGAAAATTACCGGCCTGTTGCTTTTCAATCATGCCTTTGAGGGCATAAGAATTCTCAGAAGTGAGCGAACCGATTTTCACTTTTCTTAATTCAGGGAAGGAATCTAAAACTATTCTCTGGTATTTATTGTACATGCCGAAACGGCATGGACCTTCCGACTCGGGCATAAAGAATACGTAATTTTCAGGGTTAAAGTCCTCACCCAGGCTTTCCTTTTCCTTCTTCAGGAAAAACAGGATATCACCTGTGGTCACCTGGCAAGGGAAACACTCTTTGCCTGAAGTAAATTCTTTACCAAGATCGAGGCCTTTATAGGTTTCCATGACCAGGGCATTGACGCCAAAACCCTTGAAGGTTCCGGCAAGGAGATGGGCCCCTATCCTGTTCATCTCGGGTATTAGAAGAGTCTTGTTCCCGAGACCAAACTGTCCCACGTTTTCCGATAGTGATCTAAAGGGTTGACTCTCTATTGCTTCCACGATCTACCTCAGTTGGCTGCCCGAAAATGGCTATTTTCCGCAATCTCTGCGTCAGAGTCATCCCGCAGGGCGGGACTCGAAATACTCAATGTATTCCTGCGGTTAATCCCGCTACAAGCGGGATCGTCTTCCTTGACCTTGCAAAAAATATCTCATTTTCGGACGGACACTAGTTACAACTCACTGTTCCCCTTCTGCATGGTATTTTCAATGACATTTTTGTAGGCTTCAAGTCTGGTCATCACACCAGCCACGGCACTGTGCTCATCCAGCTCCAGAATGAGGTAAGGCTTATCCTCCATAATATATATGTAAAAATGCTCAAGAAAAGAGTCGGCACCGCAGCTAAAATTGGTTATATGGAGCCCAAAATAGTTGGTATGTGCCTTTATAAATTTTGCAGTTCTTAAAATCTGTGCCCCTGATCCCCAGTACATGGAAGGAAAATCAGAGAGATCCACAGACGAGACGTCGATGAAATCCATTGGAAGGGCCGGAACTCCGATTTTTGCCAGGTTATGCCCAAGCCTTAAATTCAATCTTTCGTCATAAAGGTTGTAAGGACGCCCGGTGACCACAACCATAGGGCTTTCAGAATCATGCGCATGCATGATCTTTTGGCCTGTTTCGTATAACTCCCTGATGAATGAATCCTGCTTTTCCAATCCATATTCCAGGGCCTTCCTTATTCTTGATCTGCCCAGTCCGAGCTTTGAGGGAAGCTGCTCTGACAGCGTCAGGGCCAGGGTGGCTGGATCGTGTTTTAGATGGATGACAGGGTGTAGAATGGCATCTCTGTCCAGGTCAAGGGCCATCTTAAGCATATAATAGTTGGATTGTACGAGGGGACAATAAAATCCTGCCTCGGAATCTTCAGGGGTGGGTACATCAATGATGGTAGGTAAAAAAAGATACCTTGTTTTTCCTGCCAGGGTTTTCACGTGACCATGGGAGACCTTAATGGGATAACAGGTCTCTGTCGTCATGGCCTCGATCCCCAAAGTGGAGATGCGGGTGTTGGTGGCCTGAGTCAGGACAAGCCTGAAACCTAATCGGTCAAAGAAATGGGCCCACAAGATCCCGGTATGAAGGGTGTAAAGCGCCCTCTGCATCCCCACGGTTGGCCGTCCATCCACCTCCATCAGGGGCTCTCCCTTTAGTTTCTCACATACGCCCGCCATATGGGTCTGCCATATCTCTTCCCTCAATTGGAAGAAGTTCTCCTTTTTGCACCCCCTGGTCCCTGCCAGTTCATAGCGCCCACACTCGCCTCCCCAGATGCTTTTGCGGCCATCAAAGTCATATATTTTAAGCTTGCATTGGTTATGGCAGTTGGGATCCGCCCGACAGACTTTCTCCTTATAATTCATTCGATCGTTTATGGCGCTGTCCAGACCCCGGAAGGTGCTTCTCGTCTTGGTTTCACGGGTCATCTTGTCCTGCACGCTAATAGCGGCCCCAAAGGCACCAAGGACCTCCCTATGTCTTGGAACGACGACAGCACGGCCCAGAACATTCTCAAAGGCTGCCACAACACCTTTATTGAGGGAAGGTCCTCCCAAAAACATGACCCTTTGACCTATCTTTTTCTTCCCAACCACGCGGTTGAGGTAGTTGTGGACAATGGCGTAACAAAGTCCCGCTATGAGATCCGTCTTTGGAACCCCTTTTTGATGGTATGAAACCAGGTCTGATTCCATAAAGACCGTGCATCTCTCTGCCAGCTTTATGGGACAATCCGAAGAGAGGGCAATCTGCTCGAATTCATTCACAATGTTGATGCCGTACTTGTTGGCAAGCTCATGGAGAAAACTCCCCGTTCCCGCGGCACATACCTTATTCATGTCAAAGTCGAGTGGATAGGTATTGGCAATATAGATATATTTTGAATCCTGGCCCCCGATCTCAAAGATGGTGTCAATTGTGTCGTCTATCTCCACGGCACCTCTGGCGTGGGCCGTGATTTCATCGATAATCAGGTCCACATTCAGAAAATCACCCACCACATTTCTTCCTGATCCGGTTGTGGCCGTTCCGATAATGTCAATCTTGTTTCCCATTTCATCACGAATGATTCTCAAAAGCCTCTGAGTCACCTCCACCGGTTTTCCCTGGGTATGAACATAGCTTTTATCAATGATTTTTCGATCGTTAGCAATCAGGGCATATTTGGTCGTTGTGGAACCGACATCGATACCGAGATAAACCGGAACTTTTTTGCTTAAGAACCTTTTTCGAACCTGGTTGTCCTCCGGAAAAGCAGTCAGCTTCAACTCTAGTTTTGGCGCCAGGGGCAGGCCAAAAGAATCCCACTCTTCAGTGATTTCAGTGATTTCAGTGACTATGGAACCATCCAGATTAAGATTATTTTCTATCTTCGATTCGATGGCCTGTAATGCCACTCCCAGTGCACCCAGTGACGTGTTGTGTTCGGGAACAATCAAGCCCGGGAAATAACTCCTAAGAGCGCGCACCTGCAGCTCATTTATCGATAGTCCACCAACAAAAAGAATCGGCTCTTCAACTACACGATTCGATACAATGGTACTTATGTAGTTTCTGGCATTGCCTACATGCAGGCCATAAATAATATCTTCAAGCTTCTCCCCTTTATTCTGCAAGTGAATCATGTCTGACTTCGTAAAGACCGTACATCGGCAGGCCACGTTGGCAGGAGTCCTGCTCTTGAGACCAAGCTTGATAAAGTCAGTCAATATTCTGTCGATTTGATCCTGGGAGATGTCCACTTCATTGTCATATATGGATGTCGCTAACCGCTGGGCCTGTTGATCGATAAAGGACCCTGTGCCGGATGCACATGGACCGTTTGTATTGAAGTAATCTAACTCCCAGCTACCATTGTCGCGGCTGATCTGAAACAGGGCCGTGTCCTGTCCCCCCATGCTAATGATTGTTTTTGCATCTGGTTGGATGAATAGTGAACCGAGCACCTGACTGATAGTTTCAAATTCGTAGAACCCACCCACCGTCTGGCTGATCTTCCTGCCGTGACTGCCTGTAAACGCGATGGCCTTTATCTTTTCACGGCCTAACTCTTGACACAACTCATGGATGAGTTGCAGGGTTTTTTCTTCTACTTTGCCCAGATGACGCTTGTAGGGGGACTCATAGATGATTTGCCTGGCCTGGTTGATGACAACGCAGTTCAGGCTCACCGATCCCGCATCAATGCCCACATAGTACTTGTTTGAGTTTTCCTTGTTTTTTTCCTCGATCATGACTGCCACCTCTATCACCCTTGTGTAGAGAAATCAAATATCCATCTGACAATGCTGATCCCTATCAGAAAAAAACCCTCTGCCCTGGATACGCGAAAACCGGTGCGCATGAAAACGATAACAAGGGCTACCATGCCCACGAGGAGGTAGACGCTTTGTATGCCGACCGGGTCAATGTGCAAGGGGCCAAGCATGCCTGCCAGTCCGAGTACGCCCAAAAGATTGTACAGGTCGCTGCCGATAAGGTTCCCGATCGACATTGCGTGTCGTCCCTTATGGGCTGCCATAAGGGATGTGGCAAATTCCGGAGCTGAGGTCCCTGCAGCCACAACGGTTACCCCAATGAGCCACTCGCTCATCCCGAATACCCGTGCCAGGGATGTCGCAGTCCAGACAAGAAGGTGACCGCCTCCGACGACAGAGCCAATCCCGACAATGAGCAAAGGAATGTCTTTCCAGGTAGCCTTTTCCCCGGAAGCTGTTTCGCCCACGGGGGCCTTTTTCCAGAAAAGATATGAGATGTATACGATAAGGGTAGCAAAAAGTATAAGCCCTTCTTTAGGGGTTAGCACTAAGTCACTGAGAAACAAAACTAAAACTGACGACATGATCAATAAGAAAAGGCCGTCTCGCCACACAATGGCGGGGGTGGTCTTAATCGGTCGTATGGCGGCGCACCCGCCGAGTATAAGGCCGAGGTTAAAGATATTGGACCCCACAACGTTACTCACTGATATGTCAGCAAACCCCCTGATGGCAGCATTGACGGTAACAGCAAACTCGGGTGCCGATGTCCCGATGGCAACAATGGTTAAGCCTATAGCCAGGTCAGACATCCGCAGTTTGTGGGCAATGCGAACTGCCGAATCAACGACCCATTCGGACCCTTTCCACAATAACACCATTGATATTGCTGTTAACGGGACAACAAGCAGCAAAGTTTTCATATGAGGGCATCCTGACCAGTCAACCATAAATACTGATTCGCTTCATGCACACGGCCGCGTTTGAGACAGCCTTCTGCATAAATCGTACACTTGTTTGACAACGCTCGAAGCGTTGCCGCCCTTTGCTTTGGAGTCAGTCCTGGTTTTGGCGGGTTTTGAAGTATCTTTCTCAAGGCACATATGCGAAAACGGTCTAAACTGGCTATTCCGGAAAGCTGATCTTTGTGCCCTCCACGTTTGACGACCAGAGGTTCACTAATCAAATGGATGGGAACGCGGCAAGCTATCCTCAGCCAAAGGTCATAGTCCTCGCACGCAGGCAGTGTTTCGTCAAACCAGCCAACATCATCGAAAAGGTTCCGTTTGATCATGACTGCCGAGGGACTCACCAGGCACAGTTCCAGGCAACGCTCAAAGATCATCCCGGAGTACTTCTTGTGACGTTTCTTGGGGTTCACTCTGACACCGTTCCTTACCCAGACTTCTTCGGTCTGGCAAATGAGCGCATCTTGGTGGGTCTTAAAAAAGGCCGTCTGCGCTGTCAGTTTTTTCGGGAGCCAGAGGTCGTCAGAATCTAGAAACGCAATTAACTGACCTGTAGTTCGTGCAATACCTGCGTTTCTAGCTGCACTCACCCCGCGGTGGGCTTGCCTGACCACACGGATACTCGTATAAGAGGCGAGAATCTCAGCGGTGTCGTCGGTTGAGCCGTCATCAACTACAATGAGCTCGAAATCGACAAAGTCCTGGGCAAGGACCGAATCGATGGCTTCTTTTAAAAGGCATGCTCGATTGTACGAAGGAATCACGACACTTACAGTTGGCATATCAACTGCGTTATAGACCACAGCAGGGGAGAAATTTCAAACTGTTTTTGCAACTATTGTCCATTCACCGTTGACCGTTCACCGTTGACCGTTGTCCGCTCACAAGGATATCCGATCATTTCATTATTTCCCTGTGCTGCAGACAACGGATAACGGACAACGGTGAACGGTCAACGGATATACAACGAACTTTTGTCCTTGAAATAGAGCGCTCCAATTGGTATTCAATTGGCATCCAGTACACGGGGGGTGACATGAAAAAGGGGAAGAAAGGAATACAGATTTTCCTGGGTCCGGAAACCACGTTGGAAGGAAAGCTCGCCTTTGAGGGAATTGTGCGCCTGGATGGGCATTTCACAGGGACCATTGAGAGCAAAGATGGCTTGATGATCGTAGGGGAAAAGGCTGTGATCAACGCTGATATCCTGGTCCACACTGCCAAGGTGAGCGGGGAGGTTAGTGGCAATATTCGAGCCACAAGCCGTATTGAGTTGCATCCTCCGGCGCGTGTCTTTGGTGAGCTGAGTGCACCTGTGGTAGTTATTGATGCCGGGGTGGTATTCCGTGGAAACTGCACGATGAACCCTGACGACAACGATGCCTGTAAGGCCGTCAATTCGGCTGAATGAAAAACGTGATTGCAAAAAAAGAAAAAAACCTTTGACAAGCTGGCCGTGGTGGTGTATAGACCGGTCAACTTTTCGGGGCTTTGCGAGTGTGTGTGTTTCTGCTTTTAAGTGCTAATGAATTCATTAAGAAGATTTATCAAAACGGGAGATACTCATGATTGAAGTTAGTGGTTTTCTGTTTGTCCAAATGGCAAACTTCATCGTGCTGATTTTTATCTTGAATTTCATCCTCTACAAACCCATCCGCAAGATACTCATCGAGAGAAAGAAAAAGATCCAGGGCCTCGAGGAATCCATTGATGCAAGTCAAAGGGATGCTGCCGAGACTGATCAGACCTTTCAAACAAAGGTGAGTGAGGCCAAGATGAAGGGGCACCAGCAAAAAGAGGCCCTGAAACAGGCAGGCGAGGAAGAGGAAAAGCAGCTTGTTGAGGAAATCAACCGCAAGGCCCAAGCCGATCTTGAGGCTGCTCGGGCCCAGGTTGCCAAGCTCGCTGAGGAAGCACGGACTAAGTTGAAGGTCGAGACAAAGGTTTTTTCTGCTGCCATTGCTAAGAAAATATTGGGGAGGGCTGTATGATGAAGTGGTTTTTCAGGACGGCAAAGGCGCGGTACGGTATCAGCCTTTTGGCAGTACTTTTGGTCCTCCTTGCCTTTGGATTCGTTTGGGCGTCTTCCGGGGGCGGACATGAAGCTGCCCCTGCCCACGAGGTGGAAGCTGCTCCTGCCCATGAGGCGGAGGGACACGGGGGGCACGGCGATTCCGGTTTTGATAAGGGCAAGGATTTGATCTGGCGGATCATGAACTTTACCGTGCTGGCAGGGGGGCTGTTTTTCCTTTTAAGAAAGCCGGTGGCTAAGGCCCTCGAATCGCGCCGCCAAGGGATTAGAGACCAGTTGGATGACCTGGCAAAACAGAAAGAGGCTGCTGAACAAGAGCTTGCCGGATACAAGGAGAAACTAGCCCGTTTGGACCAGGAAGTCGAAAGAATCATGGCCGAATACCTCAAGGAGGGTGAGGCCGCAAAGGCGAAGATCATTGAGGAGGCAAAGGCCGTGGCCGAGAAACTCCGGCAACAGGCCAAAAAGAATATTGAGCAGGAATTCCAGAAGGCACGTCAGGAATTGAAGGCAGAGATGGCCGAGCAGGCCGTTACCATGGCAGAGGCATTGATCAAGAAGAATATCAAAGATAAAGACCAGGAACGTATTGTTGGTGAATATCTGACAAAGGTGGTGGTTGCCCAATGATAAGCCTTAGGATTGCTAAACGGTATGCCAAGGCCCTATTGTCCATTGGCAAGGAGGACGGCCAGGCTGAAACGTACAAGGAAGAGTTGGGAGGTTTTGTAAAGCTCCTGGACGAACATAAGGAACTGGAGCAAGCCATATCCAACCCGCTTTATGATGCCGAAGGTCGCAAGAAGGCCTTACAGGCAGTTGTGGAACGTGTCGGTCCGTCTAAGGTGATGACCTCCTTCTTGTCTCTGATGTTTGACAAGGGCAGGATACAGTACCTGAAGGACGTATATGCCTATTACGAGAAACTGACCGACGAACTTGCCAACATTGTTCGAGCTGATCTGGTGTCAGCAGTAAAGCTTCCGGAGAAGATGATTGAGAAAATTCAGGCCGCCCTGTCTAAGAAGACGGGCAAAAAGGTAGTTATGGAGACCAGGATCGACACGGCCTTGATCGGGGGCGTTGTGACCAAGATCGGGGATTTGGTTTTGGATGGAAGCGTGAAAACGCAACTTATAGGTTTAAAAGAATCTTTGCAAAGGGGTGAGGGAATCTGATGCAAATTAAAGCCGAAGAAATCAGCGACATTATCAAGGGTCAGATCAAGGACTACGACAAGAAGGTGGATGTGAGCGAAACAGGCACCATCTTGTCAGTTGGGGACGGAATTGCCAGGGTTTATGGTGTGGAAAAGGCCATGTCCATGGAGCTTCTTGAGTTTCCCCACGGTATTATGGGTCTCGTCCTCAATTTGGAGGAAGACAATGTGGGCGTGGCAATCATGGGTGAAGATATCGCGCTTCAGGAAGGCGACGTTGTGAAACGGACCGGCAAGATCGCCGAGGTTCCTGTAGGCGATCCGGTTCTGGGCAGGGTCATTTCGGCTCTGGGTGAGCCACTGGACGGGAAGGGGCCGATCGATACAAAGGAGGCTCGCCGGGTTGAGATGATGGCGCCCGGAGTTATTGCACGGCAATCAGTGAACGAGCCGATGTATACCGGCTTAAAGGCGATCGATGCCATGACCCCTGTGGGCCGTGGACAGCGGGAGCTCATCATCGGTGACCGCCAGATCGGAAAGACGGCCATCTGCGTGGATGCCATCATCAACCAGAAGGGCCAGGATGTGGCCTGCATTTACGTGGCGTGCGGTCAGAAGAAATCGACAGTGGCCCAGGTAGTTGATGTCCTGGAAAAACACGGCGCCATGGAATACACCGTGGTCATATCCGCGTGTGCCAGTGACCCGGCTACCCTTCAGTATATCGCTCCCTATGCCGGTTGCGCCATGGGTGAGTATTATCGGGATAACGGCAGGCATGCCCTTATCTGTTATGATGACCTTTCCAAGCAGGCAGCATCCTACCGCCAGATTTCCCTCCTCTTGAGACGTCCTCCGGGACGTGAGGCGTATCCCGGGGATATCTTCTTTAACCACTCACGGCTCCTGGAACGGGCCGCCAAGATGAATGACGAACTCGGCGCCGGTTCCTTGACAGCATTGCCCATTATCGAGACCCAGGCGGGCGATGTTTCCGCTTATATCCCCACGAACGTGATCTCCATTACAGACGGGCAGATCTATCTGGAGCCAGCGCTTTTTTTCTCTGGCGTTCGTCCTGCCATTAACGTCGGGCTCTCTGTCTCTCGTGTGGGAGGGGCTGCCCAGGTGAAGGCTATGAAGCAGGTAGCCGGTTCATTGCGGCTCGACCTTGCCCAGTTCCGTGAGCTCGAGGCATTTGCCCAGTTCGGGAGCGACCTGGATAAGGCCACGCAACAGCAGTTGACACGGGGGACGCGTCTGGTCGAAATCCTGAAGCAACCCCAGTACAAGCCTCTTTCCCTGGAAAAGCAGGTGACACTCATATATGCCGGCACCAAGGGCATTCTGGACAAATACCCTGTGGACGTCCTTGGCAAATACGAGGCAGGCTTGTACCCGTTTATGGAGAGCAAGCATCCTCAGATCTTCAGCGAGATTGCAGAGAAGAAGACCATTAGCGACGACCTGGATAAGAGCATGGCAAAGGCATTGGCTGAATACGATGAGGAATTCAAAGACACGATCAAATAGCCGGTGATCAGCGGCCATTTGTTGCGTATAGAGGTAAGGTATGGCGACACTCAAGGACATACAGAGAAAGATCGTAGCGGTTAAGAAAACGCAAAAGATCACCAAGGCGATGAATATGGTGGCAGCCTCGAAATTAAGGGGCGCCCAGGAAAAGATGGAGGCATTCAGGCCTTATGCGGATAAATTCGCCGAGGTGCTGGCAAGCCTGTCCGAGCGTATAGCGGCTGACGAGGAGCATGCGCCCGCACTCCTGGTGCCACGGGAAGAAGTAAAGACCATTGATCTCATCCTTATGACGTCTGACCGCGGGCTGTGTGGTAGTTTTAATACCAACTTGATTGTCAAGGCCGAGAAGTTCCTGAAAGAAAAGGCGGATCAAGGTGTTGAAACACGCATCATTTGCATGGGTCGTAAGGGCCGGGATTACTGCCGTCGCAGGAAGTACAATATCAAAGACCAGCATATAGGTATTGTGGGGGCAAGATTTGGCTTCAATGTTGCGGTCAATGTGGGGAGCGGGGTTATTGACGGCTTCCTTGACGGGCAAACAGATGAAGTGTACATGGTTTCTTCCGAATTTGTCTCTATGGCGAGACAGGTGCCCACGATTAAGCAGCTCGTACCGATTGTCGGCGTTGAGAAGGTCGAGGAGGCTGAGAAGACAGAGGATGTCGGCTATATCCCGGAACACATCTGCGAGCCCTCGGTAGAAGAACTCATGGCAGAGATGCTTCCCAAGCAAGTCTATGTCCAGATTTACAGGGGCTTGCTGGAGACTTCAACGAGCGAGCATGCCGCGCGCATGGCTGCCATGGACAATGCCACGACCAATTGTAAGGACATGATCACCTCGCTCAGCTTGGTTTACAACAAGGCCCGGCAGGCAGCAATTACCGCAGAGCTCATGGATATTGTGGGCGGTGCCGAGGCCCTGAAGGGTTAGAGTGCTGGTATTAAGAGGTTAAAGAAGTCTAATAGTAGATATACGGGAGGTTGAGAGCATGGCAAAGATAGTGAATATGGGAACAATTACCCAGGTCATCGGCAACGTGGTTGATGTGGAGTTTCCGGAGGGGCAGCTTCCACTAATTTATACGGCCCTGCTGGTCACCAATCCGGGGATCGGTGATGAAGAAGACAACCTGGTTTTGGAGGTCGCACAGCACCTGGGTGACCGGGTAGTGCGCACCATTGCCATGGATATGACAGACGGCCTGGTTAGGGGGATGCCGACCAAGAATACAGGCGCAGGTATTATGATGCCTGTTGGTGAAGCAGGTTTGGGTCGGGTCCTTAATGTGGTTGGGCGACCTGTGGACGGGCTTGGCCCGGTCAAGGCAGAAAAATATGCCCCGATCCACCGGCCCGCACCATTGTTTACAGAACAGGACACCTCAGTGAACGTGTTGGAAAGTGGTGTCAAGGTTATGGACCTGCTGGTTCCCTTCCCGCGTGGTGGCAAGATGGGGATGTTTGGCGGCGCTGGCGTGGGGAAAACCGTTATCATGATGGAAATGATCCACAACATCGCGATGCAGCATGGTGGTATTTCCGTGTTCGCAGGCGTGGGCGAACGGACCCGCGAGGGGAACGACCTGTACTATGAAATGAAGGATTCAGGCGTGCTTCCCAGGGCGGCCCTGATCTACGGACAGATGACCGAGCCTCCGGGGGCGCGTGCGCGCGTGGCCCTTTCAGCCCTGACTGCTGCAGAGTACTTCAGGGATGAGGAAGGCCGTGACGTGCTCATGTTCATTGACAATATTTTTCGTTTTACGCAGGCAGGTTCCGAGGTTTCCGCCCTTCTCGGTCGTATGCCCTCTGCTGTGGGCTACCAACCCACGCTGGCAGTCGACCTTGGGGAACTCCAGGAGAGAATTACGTCTACGACCAAGGGTTCTATTACGGCGGTCCAATGCGTGTATGTGCCGGCAGACGACTTGACAGACCCTGCACCGGCCACGACGTTTGCGCATCTTGACGGCACTGTGGTGCTCTCCAGACAGATCGTGGAGCTTGGCATCTATCCGGCCGTGGATCCACTCGATTCGGTTTCGCGTATTCTGGATCCAGTGGTTCTGGGCGAGGAGCATTACAATACGGCTCGGACAGTGCAGGTGATCTTGCAGAAGTATAAGGACCTGCAGGATATTATCGCCATTCTCGGTATGGACGAGCTTTCCGAAGAAGACAAGCTCACAGTGGGCCGTGCCCGGAGGATCCAGCGGTTCCTTTCACAACCCTTCCATGTGGCAGAGGCGTTTACCGGCATGCCAGGTGCATATGTGAAGGTCGAAGATACGGTTCGGGGCTTTAAGGAGATTTGCGAGGGCGTACACGACGAGCTTCCTGAGCAGGCATTCTATCTGGTCGGCGGCATTGATGAGGTTATTGCCAAGGCCGAGAAAATGGCTGCCGTTGAATAGCATATAAGGGTAGGTGGCATTATGGCAGGTAATATTATGTTGGAAGTGGTGACCCCTGACAAATCAGTGGTCACTGAAGAGGCCCAGATAGTGGTCGCGCCGGGAGAGTATGGAGAATTTGGCGTATTGATTGGCCACACCTCGTTCTTGACGGCTCTAAAGATAGGGTTGATCAGGTACAAGGACCCGGGCGGTATTGAGCGGGTCGTGTTTGTAAATGGCGGCTTTGCAGAGGTGCTGCCTAATAAGGTAACGGTCCTAGCCGAATCGGCAGACCGCCGCATAGATATAGACGTTGAGCGGGCCAGGGCAGCGCTAAAGCGGGCTGAAGAACGCATGGCCGAGGCCAGCAAGAAGGAAGACATTGATTTTAGACGCGCTGAGATCGCTTTGGCACGGGCAATGCATAGGATAAGAATCGCTGAGACGAGAAGGGCAGCGTAGATAAGATTCTTTCGGTAAACAAAATGTAAGAGTAAGAGAAGGGCAAGTCGATTGACTTGCCCTTTCTTTTTTGATAGAAACAAAGGCGTGAAAGATGTGGCTGCGATCATTTTGGCTGCGGGAAAGGGCACCCGTATGAAGTCGAACCAGGCCAAGGTGCTCCACGAGATAGGCGGGGCTCCCATGATCTGCTACGTGGTCGAGGCTGCCCTCGCTGTTGTGGACGACGTTGTGGTGGTCATAGGTCATCAGGCCGAGCAAGTTCGCAAAGCCCTCAAGGCGTACTCTTCACTTCGATTTGCCCTTCAAGAAGAGCAACTCGGCACGGGTCATGCAGCCATGACTGCCATTTGCGAAATTCCGGCAGGGGTTGAGGATGCTGTTATATTATGCGGGGATACGCCACTGATCAAGCCCGAGACTGTTCGGGCCTTGATAGACGAACATAGGGCCGAGATGGCGAATTTGACCCTTGCAATCACAAGGCTTGAAGAGCCTTTTGGATACGGCAGGATCTGTTTTGACGGGCACGGCCGCGTGATGCGGATCATTGAAGAATCAGATGCAAGTGAGTCAGAGAAGCAGATCGCTACAGTTAACACCGGCACCTATTGTGTGAAGCTAGATTTTTTGAACGAGTCGTTACGGGATTTGACCAACGACAACGCACAAGGTGAGTTTTATTTGACAGATGTGGTTGCCGGGGCATACCAAAACGGTGTTCCTGCTGCTGTTATCGAGATTCATGACAGTCTTGAGGTCCTGGGAATAAACACCATAGACGAATTGGCCAAGGCAGAGAGGTATCTCCGACAGTTCGTCGGGCAATAGGACCAGTTTTTTCTTGACTCTTGCCGAAGAGATTGTTTATAGTATATGAAGTTTATTAAGGAAATCTGAGTTGATTTTTGGGAGTTGATCGTGGATGAAGTAAGTATCGACCAGCAGTTCAAGAGGCTCGAAGAAAAGGTGGGTCAACTGGTCCAGAGGTGTCAGGACCTTGGCAATGCCAAGGCGGAGCTAGAAGCCAGGATCAGGGATTTTGAGGAGGCCCTCGAGAACAAGAATGCAACTGAACAGCACCATAGTGAAGAAAAAGGCATGATTCTTTCAAAGATAGATAACCTGCTAAACAGACTGGATCAGGCCTTAAATTCAAGTTAAGCTCTTTCTGAAACGGGCAATTTGCGCGAGGCCTTACAGGATAATAAAACGGGTCTGGACTTTTGTGGACCGAATAATTAGCATAGAACTGTTCGGGAAAGCCTATACGTTCAGGGCAGAAGCTCAACTTTCCCACGTTGAGGAGGTTGCTAATTATTTGGTCGAACAGGTGGAAAAGGCCATGGCTTCTGCGGAGGTGCCCAACAAGCTAGATACTGTCATCCTGGCTGCTTTAAATATAGCCAATGATTATTTAGAGATGAAACAGCGTCGCGAGCAATTGTTGAAAGACATTGATCAACGTTGCAGGGTCTTGATTGAAACAATGGATTCGAATACATAAGTATGGACATCGTTAAGTGGTTGAGTAGTTGGGTGTTTTTATATATTGAGTGAGAGGTAATGCGGGCGAAAACCCCTGCCGAGCTCGTGATCGGCAGACGAGTCTCTGAGCCAACACGAATGAAACGGGAACTTTCTCTTGCTTTGGTGTGCATGTTCTGTTCCTTACAGAAAAGCCTAAAGAAGCAACAAGGTGCCCACCTGTGCAAACAGGTTCAAGAGATGTTGTTGACACGGCTTCGTGGTGGGGGTAACCCTTTTAATATATATAGACTTTCACATATTAAATTTCACAGCGTTAACGGTCGTCGGCGTATTACAATACAGCCTCCTCCCCCTGGCCTTGTGAAATTTAATATGTGAAAGTCTATAGTTATAAGTGCGTTATGGAAGTAAAGCTATTGATGCTTGGACATAATTGGGAACAAAGAGGGCGTCCCTCTAATCGTCAGATTTTCCTGGCTTGACAAGCGAGACGACTTTGTTTAGACCATATTCCCAAGGATTCATCTCTACTTGCCGTTGTAGGACGGACGAAGAAGGCGGCGATGTGACAAATTGATATCGATACGTTTTTGGTCACGCAAACCGGCTGAATCTTTCCCCTGGCTCGTTTAGGCACTTCCCATTCCGTTCACTTGTATCTCGCCCGTTCGATTCAATTGATTTCATCCGTAAAAGAATGAGTCTATCCCAATAGAAGAGGACACTCGTATGGACATAATTTCATACATATTTTTGAGTATTATCATTTTCGCAGCCGGTTTCCTGCTTTCGTTCTGGGTTCGGAGCAGACTCACAGCAGGCAAGATTAAGGCCGCAGAAGAAGAATCTCGTAAGGTCGTCGAAAAGGCTCAAGAAGAAGCGAAAACCGTCATAAAGGAAGCCAGACTCCAAGCAAAAGACGATCTCTATCAAATGAAGCTCGACTTTGAAAGTGAGATAAAGGAGATGCGGGGTGAGATCGCTAACCGAGAAAGGCGCCTTGCCCAAAAGGACGAAAACATTGATCGAAAGCTGGAGCAATTTGAGCGACGTGAGGGGGTCATTAGCAAAAAGGAGCGGTCCTTGATTCAAAGGGAAGAGTCGCTTCAGGAAGATGAAGTCAGGTACAAGAATTTGATTGAAGAACAGAAGATACAACTGGAAAGGGTCTGTGGCCTTACGGCAGATGAGGCAAAGAATCTGTTGATCAAGGCAATGGAGAGCGAGGCCCGTTATGAGGCCGTGAAGCTCATAAAGCGCATTGAAAATGAAAGTCGGGAACAAGCCGATCGAAAAGCAAAGAAGATTATTGCCACTGCCATCCAGCGATATGCTGGTGATTATGTGACTGAAAACACGGTTTCTGTGGTGAATCTACCCAGTGACGAGATGAAGGGTCGTATCATTGGTCGGGAGGGTCGCAACATAAGAGCTATTGAAGCCGCAACAGGGGTGGATCTTATTATAGATGATACTCCGGAAGCGGTAATTTTGTCAGCATTTAATCCTATTAGACGTGAGGTGGCCCGGCTTTCTCTGCTGCGGTTGATTAATGATGGCCGGATCCATCCTGCAAGAATAGAAGAGACGGTGAAAAAAGTCTCCCACGAGATGGACGTAGAAATTCGTGAGACGGGTGAGCAGGCAGCTTTTGACTTGGGTGTCCATGGGATTCATCTCGAATTGATCAAACTTATCGGCAGACTCAAGTTTCGAACCAGCTACGGCCAGAACGTGCTAAGCCATTCCTTGGAAGTTGCATTTTTGTGTGGGGTTATGGCTTCCGAGTTGGGGTTGAATGTGAAGCGCGCAAAAAGGGTGGGGCTGCTGCACGATATCGGCAAGGCTGTAGACCATGAGGTCGAAGGACCCCATGCCATAATTGGCGCAAAACTGGCCAAGAAATATGGAGAACCGCCTCGTGTTGTCCATGCCATATCCGCTCATCATGAAGATGTTCCCCCCCAATCAGTTCTTGCCGTGCTGGTACAGGCTGCAGATACGCTGTCAGGGGCACGACCAGGTGCCCGGAGGGAGACCCTGGAGAGCTATGTAAGGCGTTTAGATGACCTGGAAAAGGTCGCAGAGTCCTTTACAGGTGTCAGCAAGTCTTATGCCATTCAAGCAGGGCGGGAGTTACGTATCATTGTGGAGAGTGAATCTGTCTCAGATGCTGAGGCCGTTTTGCTGAGTCGGGATATCGCCAAGAAGATAGAAGAATCGTTGTCATATCCGGGACAAATCAGAATTACGGTGATTCGAGAGACGCGAGCAGTCGATTTTGCAAAATAGCGAAGCATTTTTCCCTGTTATCAAGATTGAAGAGGGTGTGCGTTGAAAAACGTTGTGGCTGTATTAAGAGAGCGTGGTTTTATTGAGCAGACGACTGGCGACAAGGCCGTGTCTGAACTGTTGCAGCAACCCACAACTTGCTACATAGGTTTTGATCCTACAGCGCCCAGCTTTCATGTTGGTAGCCTGATTCCGATAATGGTGTTGGCGCACATGCAACAACATGGGCATCGACCCATTGCCCTGATCGGGGGTGGTACAGCCCTGGTAGGGGACCCGAGCGGCAAAACCGAAATGCGGCAGATGTTGACGCCGCTGCAGGTGGATCAAAATGCAGAGGGTCTGAAGAGGCAGTTGGCCAGGTTTATTAGCTTTGAAAATGGCCAGGCCCTGCTTCTAAACAATGCGGACTGGCTTGCAAAACTGGAATATATCCCTTTTCTCAGGGACATTGGATGTCATTTCAGTGTAAACAGGATGTTGGCCAGTGAATCTTGTCGGCTTCGCCTTGAAAAAGGACTCAGCTTTATTGAGTTTAACTATGCCCTTTTGCAGGCCTACGATTTTCTCCACCTTTACAGAACTGAGAATTGCGTTCTGCAGATGGGAGGATCTGATCAATGGGGAAACATCGTTGCAGGCGTAGACCTGATTAGACGTGTGGAGCAAGGTACGGTTTACGGTATGACATTTCCCCTTATAATAACCGGTTCAGGGGAAAAGATGGGCAAAACTGCCCAGGGAGCTGTTTGGCTGGATCGTGATAGAACACGGCCCTATGAATACTACCAGTACTGGGTGAACACAGACGATAGAGATGTCCTACGTTTCTTGGCCCTTTTTACATTTTTGCCTATTGATGAAGTGATGGAGGTCAAAGGAATAGATGGGGCTGATTTGAATAGTGCCAAGGCTGTTTTAGCATTTGAGACAACAAAATTGGCCCATGGAGAAGAAGAGGCAACCAGGGCTTATCATGAGTCGGCAAGTTTGTTTGGTTCCCGTGTCGTGCGAAAGGAGATTATGCCGTCAAGTGCCATACATAATTTGGCGCGAAGTGAGACACTTGAAGTAACAAGAGCGGTGCATGAACATTCTGCATCAGCAGTTGACTTGATGGTGCTACCGCATTCTAGTGTGGATGAGGCGCAACTAAGAGAAGGAATCCCAGCCTTTAAGATGTTTCATATGGTGGGCCTTGCAAATTCAGGAGGTGCAGCAAGACGGCTTATTGATCAGGGTGGTGCATACGTAAATGGCAGGCGGATCGAAACATTTGATACCATGATCACCGACAACGACTTGACCAAAAACGAAATTTTGCTTAGGGCCGGAAAGAAGCGATATCACAGGATTACAGTTAGGGTGGGATGAAAGACCTTGAGTCGGGCAAAAAGCAAAAAAACTAGTTGACAAAGAGCCACGGAGGGCATATAAAGTAAAGTTCAAAGAAACAAAAAAACTCTTTTCCAAAATAATTGGAAGCTGGCTTGACAAGGCCAAAAGAGCATGGTACTCTTCTCAAATATTAAGTAGTTGTTTTGATCTTTGAAAACTAAATAGTGAGCTTGTGATGAATTGAGTTCTCCGTTATTTTTTTGACCAGTTTAACTGGAGAGTTTGATCCTGGCTCAGAATGAACGCTGGCGGCGTGCCTAACACATGCAAGTCGTACGAGAAACTCCGATTTCGGTCGGGAGAGTAAAGTGGCGAACGGGTGAGTAACGCGTGGGTAATTTACCTCCGAAGTGGGAATAACTCCGCGAAAGCGGGGCTAATACCTAATAATATCTTGTGACCCAGGTTATCGAGATCAAAGGTGGCCTCTACAAGTAAGCTACTGTTTGGAGATGAGCCCGCGTGCCATTAGCTTGTTGGTGGGGTAATGGCCTACCAAGGCGACGATGGCTAGCTGGTCTGAGAGGATGATCAGCCACACTGGAACTGAGACACGGTCCAGACTCCTACGGGAGGCAGCAGTGAGGAATTTTGCGCAATGGGGGAAACCCTGACGCAGCGACGTCGCGTGAGTGATGAAGGCCTTCGGGTTGTAAAGCTCTGTCAGATGGGAAGAAATGAAGTAAGGTTATAACCCTTATTTCTTGACGGTACCATCAAAGGAAGCACCGGCCAACTCCGTGCCAGCAGCCGCGGTAAGACGGAGGGTGCAAGCGTTGTTCGGAATTATTGGGCGTAAAGAGCGTGTAGGCGGTCAGATAAGTCAGATGTGAAAGCCCTTGGCTTAACCAAGGAAGTGCACCTGAAACTATCTGACTTGAGTATGGTAAAGGGAAGTGGAATTCCCAGTGTAGAGGTGAAATTCGTAGATATTGGGAGGAACACCCGTGGCGAAGGCGGCTTTCTGGATCGATACTGACGCTGAGACGCGAAAGCGTGGGTAGCAAACAGGATTAGATACCCTGGTAGTCCACGCCGTAAACGAT
>JAUVJO010000086.1 GCA_030592345.1 Deltaproteobacteria bacterium | reverse complement strand
GGAGGCTCAATTCAGGCAGGTCACTGTCCATACCGACTTTTCTCCCCACCAGCGCACAGGCGACTACGGCTTTATGAACCGCCGCATGCTTGCCACAGGTCAAAAGCCGTGATGCTCAATGCAGGCCAGGCATTAGCATTGGGTTATGGGCCTTTGTGGAAAACTTATAGATTTTCAGAAAGTGCCTAAAGTGAGCTAAAGTGCCTAAAGTTGAGGTATTCTACCTATTTTTAATATGTTGAGCCGGAGGCGCACTGCTTATTCCCGCTAAAGGCGGGACTCACTTTCTTTTAATAAAAAACTGTTTCTTCAAGTCCTTAACTTTAGCTCACTTTAGGCACTTTAGCTCACTTTCTTTCTTCCATTGCCTGCCAATTTCCAGAAGGATGCGGAAGAATTTTTGTCTTCCCCCAACTCTTAGATACGCCCGAATGATGGAATACTGGGTTCTGGAAGAATGGATCATTGGTCTATTGGCAAAAACCCTCTTGACAGGGAAGTTAATAAATGGAAAACTTCCTTTAACCTAAAGTGAGCGGTGCAAGGTTCAGGGTTCAAAGGTATCCTATTCAAATCTCCTGGTAAAATCGGTTGCAAGAGATAAACAGATACTGGATGCTGGTTAAAACAAGGTATATCTTTTTTTGTCTATCCAGAATCCAGAATCTAGTATCCAGGGACCAGAATCCAGTATCTGTTTGAAATAGAGCACGAACTCACATTTCCTGACAAAACCGATAGCCCCAAAATCTTTTTCTGAAAGACTATAGTTTGATGCCGGAGGAGGGAACCATGAAGATCTCTGCAATTGTAATTTCCATCTGCTTGGCGCTTTTTTTGTGCGTAGCGTGTTCGAGGGAAGAACCGCCTCCACCTCCGGCACAAACTACCAAAGTGGTAAAGGCTATCAAAATGCCTATTCCAAATGAGGGACGGGTTTCATTAATCGGTGAAGAAATTAAGTCTGAAGATGAGGTCGAGGAAGGTGAAGAGATAAAAATTCCTAACATTGAAGAAGTACTAAAGGCGCTGGAGCCGGGTGCCAGGCAAAAAGAAGGGGCAATGGACGAGGTGGTAGGATATGGCGTGGTTGAGCCTGTTTTGGAAAAGGCAAAAATCCCATTAGCCGGCGTGGAAGAAAAGGCCAAAGAGGAGGCCAAGGGAAAAGATGACCTAAAGACGCCAGTGGTTGAAGAAAAAGCATTGAAGACCCCGGAGCCGGATGCCAGGGGAAAAGAGAGAGTAATAGAGGCAATACTACCTGGATATTATGTCGTCAAAAAGACGGATACACTATCAGCCATAGCAGCGAGGGAAGATGTTTACGGAGACTCATTGAAATGGCCTGTCCTTTATCGCCTTAACATGGATAACGTTGGTATATTGCAGCTCGGAGAGGACTTATCGGGCAAGAAGGTTCCAGAGGGATTGAGGTTGAAAATTGTCTCGCCTGATGAGGCAAAGGCGAATTTGGAGAAGAGGAGCCGTAGCGTATGGGTGGTTAATGCACTGTCTACCACCAGCAACGAGAAAATCGTCCCCACTGCAGTCAGCCTTATCAAGAATGGATACACGGTTTACCTCGTCCGTGCCAGAGTAAAGGGAAAGGACTGGATGAGATTGCGTGTTGGTTTTTTCGAAAATAAGAGCAAGGCTAATATAGAGGCGGAAAAGATAAAGGCTATCTTGAATCTGGGTGATACCTGGGTTGCCAAGATAGGAAAGAAAGAACTTGAGGAGTTTGGTTCTTATTAGGGCTTTGCATGAGCTATTCTTCTGAATTGAGAATAGGTCATGGTCTAGTTTTTTACAACCTCCAATACAAGAAACCGAGCTTATCGGCTTCTTCCTTGGAATATAACGCCTTTACATCCACCAGAATAGGCATGCCGCTGCTGCTTATAGCTTTTATTCCTTCAAGGCCAAGCTCTTCAACGAACTTTCGGTGTTTTACAGCAAGTATGACGGCATCATAGGGTTTATGGTCATCTATGTTGTCAGTCAGTCCGATATCATATTCGTGTTTTACTTCGTCCTTGTTAGCGTATGGGTCATTAACATATACGTCAACATCATATTCTGCTAATTCATTATAAATATCTATTACCCTGGTATTGCGAATATCGCTTATGTCCTCTTTAAAGGTAAGCCCCAAAATCAAAACCTTACTGGCTTTTACAGCCCTACCAGCCTTTATCAACAGCTTCACAGTATTTTCAGCCACGTATTTTCCCATGTAGTCATTGATTCTTCGACCGGCCAGGATTATTTGTGGATGATAACCAAGGCTTTCGGCCTTGAAAGTCAAATAGTAAGGGTCAACCCCTATACAATGCCCGCCGACAAGACCGGGTTCGAACCTCAAGAAGTTCCACTTGGTTCCAGCAGCTTCTAAGACATCTTTAGTATCTATCCCAAGCTTATTGAAGATAAGGGAAAGCTCATTCATAAGAGCAATGCTCAGGTCACGCTGCGTATTTTCTATAACCTTTGCGGCCTCGGCAGTCTTGATATTGGGTGCAAGGTGAACACCGGCTGTAATAACAGAGCCGTAAATTTCAGCCAGAAGATTCGATATTTCCGATGTGTCACCGGAAACAACCTTTACTATCTTTTCAATGGGATGTTCCTTGTCACCAGGATTAATTCTTTCTGGTGAATAACCCACATGAAAGTCTTTTTTCCAGGAAAGCCGACTTTCCCTTTCCAGGATCGGCACGCAAATATCCTCGGTGACACCTGGGTATACAGTCGATTCGTATACGACAACAGCATCCTTGCTCAAATACCTTCCAATCAGCCCGGTTGCCTTCTTAACAGGCTGCAGGTCAGGATTCCTATATTGATCAATAGGAGTTGGAACAGTTATGATAATCAGCTTGCACTCTGAGATTTTCTCGGCATTATCAGTGAATTCAACATTACAATCCTGAAGGGTCTCACTGTCCACTTCATTTGTTCTATCTATGTTATTTTTCAGCTCCTTGATTCTGGCAAGACTGACATTGAATCCAACAACACTATATTTCTTTGCCAACAAAACTGCCAAGGGAAGGCCAACATAGCCGAGACCTACGACACAAATTTTTTCACTTCTGTTTTGAAAGTCTGCGTGATTCAACATTCTATTTCCTCCAAATTTTTTTGGGGTACGTATACCATTATTTTGCGCAGTCAACAATCATAATTGCAACAATAAATCGTGTCATTATCACGGCACAGGACAAATCACAACAATCCAAAGCTTGACAACATTCCTTGCTCAGATACAATGTTCTTGAAGTCCTTGAATTCTTTCCATCTCTTCTTATGGTCGCTCCGAACTCAGATGACAGGGAAGAGAAAAAAAACAATCTACCGCAGAGGACACAGAGAGCGCAGAGAAAAAATATAATAAATTCATTGGCCTGCGGTATTCGTGTGTTCTGCGGTCAAAACGATGTGCAGCTTAACTCCGCAATCCGCAATCCATTCGGAGGCGTAAGAAAGGAGGTAGACTAAGATGAAAGCAATGGTACTCAATGAAATTTGTAGCCTTAAGGAAAACAAGAACCCTCTGGAACTTGTAAACCTGCCAGACCCTGTTCCGGCAGAGAAGGAGATTTTAGTAAAGGTTTCAAGGTGCGGGGTTTGTCATACTGAGTTGGATGAAATTGAGGGAAGGACGCCCCCGCCGGCATTTCCAGTAGTTCTGGGCCATCAGATTGTTGGAACAGTGGAAAAAGCGGGCAGCAAAGCGAGTAGATTCAAAATCGGAGACAGAGTGGGAATCGCCTGGATCTATTCGGCTTGCGGAAAATGCAGCTTTTGCCTCCAGGGCGAAGAGAACCTGTGCGAAAGCTTCAAGGCGACCGGCAGGGATGCCAATGGAGGATATGCAGAGTATGCCACTGTTTTAGAGGATTTCGCCTTTAATATCCCTGCCGTATTTTCTGATTCTGAGGCGGCTCCCCTTTTGTGCGCTGGTGCGATTGGCTACAGGTCCCTGAGACTGACTGGCATCAAAGACGGACAAAGACTGGGGCTTACCGGATTCGGGGCCTCGGCTCATCTTGTCCTTAAAATGACAACGCACAAGTATCCGAACGCCAAAGTTTTTGTCTTTGCCAGGAGTGAAAAAGAAAGAGATTTTGCCAAGGAACTTGGAGCCGTCTGGGCAGGTGACACTGCAGATGCCTCACCTGAAAAGCTGGATTGTATCATTGACACCACACCAGCCTGGAAGCCTATTGTTGAAGCCTTGAAGAATCTGGAAAAGGGGGGAAGGCTGATTATCAATGCAATTCGCAAAGAAGAGATTGATAAGGAATATCTCTTAAAACTGGATTATCCTGCCCATCTCTGGCTTGAAAAGGAAATAAAGAGCGTGGCCAACGTGGCCAAGAGGGATGTCAACGAATTCCTGGATTTGGCGGCCGAAATTCCTATCAAACCTGAATTTCAGGAATTCGAGTTGGAGGAGGCAAATAAGGCATTGGTCGAGCTCAAAGAGAGAAAAATCCGTGGAGCAAAGGTCCTGAGGATTGCTTAACCATTCACAATTTTCCGTTCTCTGCTACAGCCCCCACTTCTGACAATCATGAACAATGTTAGCGACCTGAATAAATGCATCCGTTGCGGGATGTGCATGAGTGTGTGCCCTGTGTATCAGACCACCTTTCAAGAGACTGACGTGGCGCGGGGAAGGGTGGCTCTCCTGGAATCCGTGGATGGGGGCGACATAGGCTGGTCTGATCGTCTTGAAGAAATCCTTTCTCGCTGTCTCTTGTGCGGGGCCTGCGCCCAGATTTGCGCCAGCAAGGTTCAAACCACCCGACTTATCCAACGGGGTCGGGCGTGCCTTTTTGAGGCTGGAAAGGGGAGTCGGTCCGGCAATCCTCTGCTAAAAAAGGTGAGAGAGGGGGGGGTGCCCGCAACGGTTCTTCTCAAAGGAGGAGCCCTTGTGCAGGCGCTCCTTTGCAAAAAGATCCCGGAGACGAGCGGACTCCATTTCCGGTTTCCCATCTCTTTTTTTACTAAAAGGGTTACGGTTCCGCCTCTTGCCTGGAAGCCCTTTCTGAATGGCTTTCAAGCAGAGGCAGTGGAGAATGCGGACGGGCCGCGTGTTGGGTTCTTTGTGGGATGCGGTGCCAACTACCTCTTTCCGGGCACGGCCTGGGCCCTTGTGCGAATCTTGCGGCAGTTGGGAGCTACCCTTGTCATACCAGAGGATCAGGCATGCTGCGGGCTGCCCGCCTATGTTTCTGGCGATACCGAGACAGCCAGGGCCTTGGCCAGAAAGAATATAGAGGCATTTGGAAGTTTGGACCTGGATGCAGTGCTAACCGTGTGTGCTTCCTGCGGGTCGCACATAAGACACCTTCCAGCCCTCTTTGAAAATGACCCTAAATGGCAGGCTGCTGCACATGCATTGGCCGACAAACACCACGATGCCATGGCTTTCTTGGTGGAAAATCTTAGCTTTGACGAATACCTTAAGGATCACGGTTTTGCCTGTCTGGCCCATGGCAGACCCTTGTATCGGGTGGCCTACCATGATCCGTGTCATCTGAGGATAGGACAGGGGATCACCGAGGCCCCCAGAAGGCTTCTTGGGGCTGCCCCTGGTGTGGAATTCGTAGAAACAGCCCATCCCGGCCAATGCTGTGGCCATGGTGGGGATTTTAACCTGTCACACTTTGACCTGTCTGTGAAGATCCTGGAACGGCGGATGGATGAATTCCTAAGTGTAGAGCCGGATGCCATTGTCACAGGTTGTACGGGGTGTTTGCTCCAGTTTGAAGAGGGAGTTGGCCGCGAAGGGCTAGCAGGAAGGATACAGATCTCTCACCCCCTGGTCCTCGTAGAGCAGGCCATGGTTGGGTCTTTTTGTAATGAATCTGAAGATCTGTCAAGAAGAAGTACTATCAGCAGATGCTATTGCAACCTGGACGGTTCCAGTGCCAGGTCAAAAAAATCGTCAAAAAATTCAAGTTGTTCGTCCTGATTCCGTGCGATGGCGCAACGGATGTTCAATTGACATGATTTTACACAAAACGTGTCGTGAAGGTCAAAGCAGCCAAAACAATTCAGCCTTTTTTCCAGGCTTCTTGCACTGATAATAGATTTTTTCATTACAACCTCAATAACATGGCCAGATTTTCATGGATAAAGCCATTCGTGGCCAAAATTTCCTTTTTTTTAATAGAGTACGGTCTGTTTGAGAAGTCAGAAACGGATGCCCCGGCTTCTTTGGCGATGACTACTCCTGCCGCTGTATCCCAAGGTGCGAGATTCTGTTCCCAGAAACCCTCAAATCGGCCGCAGGCGAGATAGCACAGGTCCAGGGCTGCCGAGCCCAGCCTGCGAACACCTTGAGAAGCCATGAGGCATCGCTCAAAACGCTGCATCAGGGGGCGTATTATTGTCTTCAGGTTATATGGGAAACCAGTAACCAGAAGGCTCTCAGCAAGAGTTTTCGTGCCGGAGACATGGATTGGCCGGCCATTGAGAGTAGCTCCCTGTCCTTTCATGCCGCAAAAAAGTTCTCCGGTCACCGGATTTGAGACCAGTCCAAAGACGAGATTTCCTTCATTGGCAAAAGCAATAGAGATGGTAAACTCGGGCAAGCCATGGGCATAATTTGTGGTGCCGTCCAGGGGGTCTATGATCCATTCATGAGAGTCATTCCCGATCGTGATGCCGCTCTCTTCGGCAAGGACGGCATGCTCTGGGAAGGCGGTACGAATAAGGCGGATAATAGCCCTTTCAGAAGCCAAGTCAGCCTCAGTGACCAGGTCTATTGCCCCCTTCTTCTCTATGGTGTGTTTTTTGCCCCAGTAATGACGAAGAATCTCGCCGGCTCCGGCCGCTGCCGCCAAGCCCACAGTCCTAATTTTTTCAAGATCCACAAATAAAACTCTATCGAATCGGTGCCGTAATGTCAACAGGATAATGGAGTGTTGGTTGTTCACATAGAAGCGGCCCTGTAGTGCTATAGACTTTCACATATTAAATTTCACAGCGTTATCGGTCGTCGGCGTATTACAATACAGCCTCCTCCCTCTGGCCTTGTGAAATTTAATATGTGAAAATCTATAGTCAAAAAGTAGGGTGTGGAAATCGATTGACACACGACTCTTTGTTCATTAAGTTGCTTAAAATACGCATAGTTGCGGCCGAGCGGAGGAGCAGGTTGGCAGTGTGCGCAGATGGCTCGAGTTTTGTCGCACGAGGCAGAATCGTCGAACCAGGAGGTTGATTCAAACATTCATGTCCGAGACCCTTGAAGGCCAACTGGAACGGATTGTCTATTTCAATGACGAGAGCCTCTACACGGTTGCCAGGTTAAAGGTTGGTAATATTCCTGAACTTGTGACTGTGGTGGGAAATCTGGCCGGAATAGCTCCGGGAGAGGTGCTGAAGCTATCGGGCACCTGGGAGGTGCATCCAAAGTTCGGCCAACAGTTCAAAGCCAGTGGTTTCCGTGTGAGTTTTCCGGCCAAAGTACAGGGTATTGAGAAGTACCTCGGCTCAGGGCTCATCCGGGGAATCGGTCCTGAGATGGCCAAGCGTCTGGTAGTGCGGTTCGGTGACAAGACCCTGGAGGTCATTGAACATCGTCCCGAAGATCTCCTCGGTGTGGAAGGAATTGGCGAGAAGCGGCTCGAAATGATCCGCAAGGCATGGGATGATCAACGAGAGGTCCGGGATGTTATGATCTTTCTCCAGGGACACGGGGTGAGCACCGGCTATAGCGCGAAGATACTCAAACAGTACGGTCAAAATGCCATCCGGGTTGTGCGGGAAAACCCGTATCGGTTGGCAGTTGACATATTTGGTATTGGTTTTGTCGTTGCTGACGGGATTGCAGAGAAAATCGGTATACCTAAAAATGCACTCATACGTGCTGAAGCCGGTATTCTCCACGTGTTGGAAAAGATGTGCGAGCAGGGCCATGTCTATGGGGTGTACGATGATGTCCTGAGCGGGGCGGAAGACCTTCTTGAACTGAGCCGGAGTGTCCTGGAGGAGGCTTTTTCCAACCTCATTTCATCAAAACTGATCATTGTGGAGGACCTTGGGGGTCAGGATGGCAGCGCCTCCAAAGGATTGAAGGCCGTGTACTTGAAGCCGTTTCATGCTGCCGAAAAAGGTTTGGCAGGCAGACTCAAGGCCCTGCTTTCCGTGCCTGTCGAATCCATCAGGGTAGATGCTACCGGGATCAAAAAAGTAGTGCAAAGGAAATTGGCCCTTCTCCTTTCCAAAGAGCAGTGGCTTGCCCTGGAGACAACCCTCTCCCACAAGGTCTCTATCGTTACAGGCGGACCGGGTACCGGAAAAACCACCTTGGTCAGAGCGATCCTGGCCGTTTTTGAAGAGGCGGGAAAGCGGGTTCTGCTTGCTGCCCCCACGGGGCGTGCATCCAAAAGGCTTTCCGAAGTCACAGACCGTGAGGCCAAAACCATCCATCGGTTACTGGCGTACAACTTCAGGAGCGGGGGGTTCCAGAAAAACGAAAAAAACCCGCTCGATGCAGACGTAATTATCGTGGATGAAGCGTCCATGGTGGATGTTTTTTTGATGTATCACCTTGTCAAAGCAGTGCCGGCCACTGCCGTGCTGATCCTGGTTGGAGATATCCATCAACTTCCTCCTGTGGGTCCGGGAAACGTCTTGCGGGATATGATCGATTCGAAACGGGTGCCTGCCGTGTATCTGACAGAAATCTTCAGACAGGCCCGGCAGAGCCTCATCATTGTCAATGCCCATCAGATCAACCAGGGTTATTTCCCAACCGTGCCTAGCCCAAACCGAGCGACACTTCAAGATTTTTATTTTATCGAACAAGATGATCCCGAAAAGGTCCTTTCCACGATCCTTGAACTTTGCTGCAATCGAATACCAAAACGGTTTAATTTCAGCCCTTTATCAGACATTCAGGTCCTGACCCCCATGCACAAAGGAATCGTTGGTACCACAAACATTAATCGTGTGCTGCAAGAAGCCTTGAACGCTTCCAGTGACAAGGTTGAACGCATGGGACGAATATTTAAGTGTCGGGACAAGGTGATGCAGATCAGGAACAACTACGCAAAGGAGGTATTCAATGGCGATATTGGCACTATCAGCCAGATAGATGGTGAAATGCAAAAACTGACCGTTAAATACGACGGCCGCCCTGTCGACTACGACTTTGCCGAGCTGGACGAACTCGTGTTGGCCTACGCTGTGTCGGTCCATAAGTCTCAGGGGTCAGAATATACGGCAGTGGTTCTGCCTGTCATGATACAGCATTATGTGCTACTGCAGAGAAACCTCATCTACACGGGGATAACCCGTGCCAAGGAGCTGGTCGTCTTAATCGGTACCAAGAAGGCCCTTGCCATTGCCATTAAAAATGACAAGCCGCAAAAACGGATGACCCGCCTTTCTTTTCGGCTGCAGTAGGTGGCTGAATGGTTGAGTGGGGCGGACCAAGGGGAACATGAGAGTCCACCCAGGTGCCACCCCAAAAGCTCCCATTTTTCAAATGTGGCAAGAAACTCAAAGAGATAGTAGATCGGAAGGTCAAAATGGATATTCAGCGATGTTTTGAAATACTTGAGCTTGACAGAGGTGCCTCGCCAGATGAGGCGAAACAAACTTACAAAGACATAGTGAATGTTTGGCATCCGGATCGCTTCTCTAACAATCCTCGGCTAAAACGAAAGGCCGAGGAGAAATTGAAGGAAGTCAACGTAGCCTATGAAACGGTGAAGTCCTTTTTATCCAGGAAACAAGAGGCGGAGCCAGAGCAAAAACCAGCCTCACAAGCAAAGGCTGAGGCAGAAGCTGAGGTCAGGACGAAAGCAAGGGCTGAGACAGAGTACCATAAGGCTCAAGCAGGACCTCAAGCAAGGGATAAAATAGAAGTTGCCGTTGAAGCAGGCACACGAATTGTTTTTAAGGTATGCTCCTGTTTTTATAAAACACTTCGTCGAATAGTTGTCAGTCAGGTTTTTAAGGCAGGGCCGCAGGATAAAGTAGAGCCGGGGCGACTAAACCAGAGGGAATGGCAGAGCAGAGGCGATTGCAGAGGAAAAGGCAGAGGTAGAGGTAGAGGCATGGGCAAAGGCAGAGGTGTTGGTAAAGGTGGAGGCGGAGGTGTTGGAGGTATGGGCAGAGGCAGAGGCTAAATAGTTGAACAAATTTATGAGGGATAGACCCGC
>JAUVJO010000020.1 GCA_030592345.1 Deltaproteobacteria bacterium | reverse complement strand
TAAAGGACGGATCGGAAACATTATACAAACCACAGCATGCCCCACACGATATTTCCTCACTAACCTGGCAAAGGTAAACCCCGCCTGGAACAGCACTTTCCATGTTGCCTCAATCGGTCGTTCGTTTTATGCCTCTCAGGATTCCCAGATGCGGCTTCATCCAACACCCGTCAGTTACTGTGGAGATAAAACAGTTAAACCAGACGTCATCGTCTGAATCGTCACCTTTACCATCATTCGCGGCACTGGTGGCATATTTAAGGTCATGGTTCGTGGCATCATAATAGCTGATATGAACGTTGTCTGACGAGTCAAGGCTTATGGCCGTGTACTCACCGACATCATCATCACTACTGTCCACTATCTCGGGTTTTTTCCAGGAACCGGAAACGCCGGTGACATACTTAAGCTGGCGGTTGTGAACATCATAATAGCTGATATGAACGTTGTCTGACGAGTCAAGGCTTATGGCCGTGTACTCACCTACAGCACGATTCGTGTCCAATGTCTCGGGGTCTTTCCAGGATCCAGAAGTGCCGCTGACATACTTGAGGTCGCGGTTGTCGGAATCGTAATAACTAATATGTATATTGTTAGATGAGTCACAGGCTATAGATGTATACATACCCACATCACCATCGTCGTCCAGTAACTCAGGGGGGTTCCAGTCGCCAAAAGTGCCGCTGACATACTTGAGGTCGCCATTATCAGCATCGTAATAGCTAATATGGAAATTGTTCGATCGGTCACAGGCTATGGATGTATACATACCCACATCCTTGCTGTTGTCCACTGACTTTGGCCCCTCCCAGGAATCATAAGTGCCGGTGATATACTTGAGGTGGCTATTGCCAGCATCATAATAGCTGATATGGAAATTGTTGGATGAGTCACAGGCTATAGATGTATACATACCCACATCCTTGCTGTTGTCCACTGACTTTGGCCCCTCCCAGGAATCATAAGTGCCGGTGACATATTTGAGGTCGCGCCTCTCACTGTCAGCATCGTAATAGGTGATATGGAAATTATCCAATGAGTCACAAGCTATAGATGTTATAGATGTATACATACCCGTATCTCCGCACCTGCCCACTGTCTCGGGGTCTTTCCATGACCCGAAAGTGCCGGTGACATACTTGAGATCGCGGCTGTCAACATCGTAATAGGTGACATGGACATGATTCGATGAGTCACAAGCTATAGACGTATACTTACCCGTATCGCCGCTGCTGTCCACTGTCTCGATTTCCCAATTTGTTGCCTGGGTCGTTGGTTGAAAGCCAAAAACCAAAACACAAAACCAAATAAGGCAAAACCCATAGAGCTTGAATTTACGCCGATTGCACATTTTTCCCCCTTCCTGTCAATGACCTGGACACCAGCACAGCATTTCGGAGCTTGAATCTGCGCCTTATTTCTGGATTAAGTGCCTAAAGTTGAGATATTCTGCCTATTTTTAATATGTTGCGCCGGTGACGCACTGCTTAATCCCGCTAAAAGCGGACTCACTTTCTTTTAATAACAAACTGTTTCTTCAAGTCCTTAACTTTAGCTCACTTTAGACACTTTAGGCACTTTAGCTCACTTTCTTTCTTCCATTGCCTGCCAGATTCCAGAAAGATGCGAAAGAGTTGTTGTCTCCCCCCAACTCTTAGATAAGCCCAGTCTTTATTTATTTATAGTTTCTCAAAAAAAAAAATTCAAGAACAAATTCCAACAATTCTAATTTTGGATTTTGAAGGATGTCATACCGGATGACAGAAATGCAAGCCACGGAAACGTCTCACAGCCCCCTTAATCATGGCTAAATAATTTCTTGACAAGTCTATAACAACGTTTGTAATCTATAAAGTTCTAACCGCGCCAAGGGGGCGTGGCCTTATAGACTATGGTATAGACTTTCACATATTATATT
This sequence comes from Deltaproteobacteria bacterium, assembly GCA_030592345.1. Classification (GTDB taxonomy): domain Bacteria; phylum Desulfobacterota; class Desulfobacteria; order Desulfobacterales. The sequence continues at coordinate 14,433 of JAUVJO010000020.1, read as the reverse complement.
TCACAAGGCCAGAGGGAGGAGGCTGTATTGTAATACGCCGCCGACCGATAACGCTGTGAAATTTAATATGTGATAGTCTATAGAGGAGTAAAGACCATGCTAGTGGTGATGTGTCAACAGGCAACGCCTGATGAGATTGACGCTGTAGTGGCTGCCATCCAAGCGAAAGGCTGCACGGCCCGTCCCATCCCAGGGGGAGAAAGGGTAGCTATTGGTATCTTGCACAACAAAGGGGCCATGGAAGCTTCTTATTTTCTGGCGTTTCCAGGGGTTAAGGACGCTATTCCGGTTACGTGTCCCTACAAACTGGTAAGCCGTGAATTTCAGCCCAAAGCGACCGTCATCCAAGTAGGCGATGTTTCCATCGGAAATGGGCACCTGACCCTTATCGCAGGCCCCTGTGCGGTAGAAAGCGAGACACAGTGTCTAAATATCGCCCGGAAAATCAGACGTGCCGGAGCGCACGTTTTTAGAGGGGGGGCCTTCAAGCCGAGGACATCGCCCTATTCCTTCCAAGGTCTTCAGGAAAAGGGACTCCAAGTACTTGCACGGGTTCGAGACGAGACAGGACTTCCCGTGGTTACGGAGGCCATAGATCACGATGTCTTTGATCTCGTGGAACAGTATGCTGACATAATTCAGATCGGGACACGGAACATGCAGAATTACAGTCTGCTTCGGCGGGCAGGCCAATCACACAAACCCATTCTTCTCAAGCGTGGGATGGCAGCCACGATTGAAGAATGGCTCATGGCAGCGGAATACATCCTGGAAGGTGGGAACACACAGGTGATTTTGTGCGAACGCGGCATTCGCACTTTTGCCCATCACAGCCGTAACACGCTCGACCTTTCGGCAGTTCCTGTGGTATTAAAAGAAAGCCATCTACCCATCATCGTGGACCCCAGCCATGCTTCCGGACGTCGCGATCAAGTGATCCCGTTGAGCCGCGCTGCTGTGGCCGTTGGCGCTCATGGACTGATGGTGGAAGTGCATGATGCTCCGGAAAAAGCTTTAAGCGATGGGGCTCAGTCGCTTTACCCAGAGCAATTTGAGATGCTTTGCCGTCACGTCAGATCGATCTTTGATGTTTTTCACTCCTCTCATTGAAACCAAAGTACCCGTTTAGGGTGCAAATGGCTTGCTTATATTGTGCAACTAAAACAAGCTATCTTCAAACCCTTGGTCGCCATCAGCTCAGTGTTTAAGGGCCTTTTTGAAGGGGCATACAGGAGGAAAAAACACAGGGCCCTCTACCGTCACCACACCTTCGGTCCATCGCCCAGGGAAATACGACGGATCTATTACCCCAAATATCACTGGCTCACAAAAAGAAAAAAGGGGCTTCCGGCAAAAATAGTGCATCTCACCATAAGCGGTATCCTCTCTCCAAGTCATAGGCTCTACGATCAGGAGAATGAGGCTTTTTTTGTTGCGGTTGAATTTTCAAATACTTTCAGATGCTTAGCTTCATTCCTCCTGTCAACGAACGCAGGACAAACCTTTGCATAAAATAAATTGCTTTACTAAATCCTTAAAAAAGTAAAAATTTTCTACAAAAATAAACATATTGCCTTGACTTTTCAAAAGCTTATGTTCTAATAAAATATACGGTTAGTGAAAAATCATTGTTTACCACATCAAAGGAGGAAGGCGTTATGACCAAAGCAGAATTGATTGAGAAGATGGCAAATGATGCAGACATCTCAAAGGCTGCGGCCAACAAGGCCATGGACTCGTTTTTTGACAGCGTCAAAAAAGCCCTGAAGAAGAAAGACGGGAAGATCACTCTGGTGGGTTTTGGGACCTTGTCCAAGGTCCGTCGCAAGGCGAGAAAAGGCATTAATCCTGCCACAGGTGAGAAGATTAGCATCAAGGCGCGTAATGCCGTGCGGTTCAAGCCCGGTAAAACCCTCAAAGACGCTATTGCTTAACCGTGCTGGTTTTCAGGGTGGCTCTACCGAATTGAGCCACCTTTTCATTTCTTTGTGCCGCCGAGCAAGCAAACAAAGAGCAATAGTAGAAAATAAGTCGTAACTGTTCACAGTTTTCCGTTCACCGCCGGCCACGGGACGGCTACAAAGACCAGGGAGTTTGCTGGACGCTCAGGCACACAACAGACAAGTCACAATCCGAGGGCTACAAAATCAAAGTCCGTAACTAGACGCATCGGAATTTGTGCAACCCATTGGGATTATAGCTATTTATTGGCTCTATTCCCAGTCCCATCAGGGAATAAAGGAATGATGTTGAACATAAAAAGACAAAAATCCTTTTAAGCCCATTATTCCGGAAGTCTATAAGTTTATTGAAAGTATGCGGGCAGGTGCTGATAACGGTTAACCGTTATCAGACACTTTATAGACTTTCACATATTAAAATACACAGCGTTATCGGTCGTCGGCGTATTGCAATACAGCCTCCGCCCTCTGGCCTTTTGAAATTTAATATGTGAAAGTCTATAGAAGTAATTGTGGAAATGTTAATCGAGCTTAACAAAGCCATGTGGAGCCGTTAAGGAGAGGAATCATGAATAAGGCAGAACTCATTGAGGCTTTCAGAGATGAGGCCGGCCTTACAAGAACCAAAGCCAGTGAGATCGTCGAGCTATTCTTTGATGAAATGGCCTATGCTCTGGCAAATGGTAAGCGGGTAGAAATCCGTGGCCTTTGCAGCATCTTTGTAAAGGAGTATGGAGCATATACTGGCAGAAATCCCAAAACTCGAAAGACCATTCACATACGACCCAAGAAGTTACCCTTCTTCAAATGCGGCAGGGATTTGAAAGAAAGGGTGGATTACAAATCAACCCAAAAGAAAAGGAGGAAGACGTAAATGAAGCAGGTGAAAAAGGATCTGCAGAAACTATCCCAGGAACTTAAGGCACTCGCAAAAAAGACGGATAAAGTAATAAAGGAGGTTGGCAAGCTGGGGCAGGCTAAGTCTACCAGACAAAAAAAGGTTAAGCCTGAGACCATGAAAAGGTCTCCAGCAAAGAAAGCCACGGCGATGACTGCCACCGAGCAAGTTTTTAAGATTATTAAAGCGTCGAAAAACGGCGTTGATGCCCCCACTCTAATGAAAAAAACAGGATTCGAAGATAGGAAAGTCAGGAATGTTATTTTTCGGGCCTTTAAGCAAGGAAAAATCAAAAGGGCAGGCAGGGGAACTTACGTAGCCACATAACGAATAAATGAATCTACTACAGAGGACGCAGAGCACGCGGAGAAAACATAACACTTTCATTACTCTGCGGTAGGCGTTCACAGGTTCAGAGTTTCCCGCTGAAAGCGGGATTCGGGGTCACCTTATCTTTCGTTAGCCTTCCTCGCAGGACGGTTCAGATTTCGGTGAACCCTGAACCCGTGAACGGTTACAGCTATTGCCAACTATAGACTTTCACATATTATTTTTCACAAGGCCAGAGGGAGGAGGCTGTATTGTAATACGCCGACGACCGATAACGCGGTGAAATTTAATATGTGAAAGTCTATACCTTAATAGAGAAACATTGGCTTACCTAAAGTTGTTTTGACCTTCGGCCTGTATTCATCAACATCATACAGTTCTCGAACATCCACGCGCTTTTGGCCGGATGTAACCGTGCTTATAGGGGTATCCGTGTACATTCCCCCGGACAATGCGACCATGCGGCCGGCAACACCCTTCTTTGCCAGGTTGACGGCCATATTGGCAAAATTGATAGCTACCATAAGGTCAAGCGAGTCTGGAGCACCGCTCCTCATAAGATAGGAAAGCTGTTGAAAGATAATCCCTTGACCCGTCAGCTTTTTTAGGGCATCTCCTGTAATAATCCCAATTCCACCCAGCTTTCTGTGACCGTATGCGTCTTCTTCGCCATACTCGTGGACTTTACCGCCCACCATTTGAGCCCCCTCCGAAATGGTGAGCATAGCATAGTTGCTCGGATTCGTTTTTTTGTCTTCCATGATCAATCTGGCCAATTTTTCCGGATCAAAGGGAACCTCGGAAATGATAGCCCGGTCAACCCCTGCAAGGTATGCGGATATCAGTGAAGTCTCGCCGCAATTTCTTCCAAATAACTCAATTACTGCAATCCGTTCATGGGAGCCGGAAGACGTCCGTAGCGCATGAATAAAATTTACCGATCGGGTCACTGCCGTGGAAAAGCCTATGCAGTAGTCGGTTCCAAAGACGTCATTATCCATGGTTTTGGGAATGGCAATAACCAGCAAGCCCTCTTCGTGTAACCGCTCTCCATAACTCAAGGTGTCGTCGCCACCAATGGGGACAAGCAAATCAATCCCAAGATGTTCCAGATTCTTCAGGACATGAGGAGTTACGTCAGTCTTTTCCGCACTCGGGTGGGCGTCCAGAAAGGCTGGCATCTCGCTCTTTTTCACAGCGCTAGGATTGGTGCGGGCGGTGTGTAAGATTGTCCCGCCCGACCGGTCGATTGTTCGAACCATTGGCTTATTCATTGATAACACATTGGCATCGTGAGTCCGTTCATCTTCAATATTATACTCTACAAGCCCTGCCCACCCCTTTCTTATGCCAAGCACACGCATCCCTTCGTCAATTGCTCGGCAAACAATCGCCTTGATACATGGATTCAGGCCCGGGACGTCACCGCCTCCCGTAAGAATCGCGATCGTATTAACCTTACCTTTTGCTGTCATCACTTACCTCCCTGTACTATTTCGGATTTTGGATTGCGGATTGCGGAATTGGGTCGCACGTTACTCACACAAAAAAGCCTCATACGGGCAGGGTGTAAATCAAGGTAGTCGTTCACAGGTTCAGAGTTCACCGTTCAGGGTTACCTTTCTTTCGTTTGCCTTGCTCGTGGGACGGTTCAGATTTCGGTGAATCCTGAACCTTTGAACCCGTGAACGGTTACAGGATGCCAAAGCCTCCTACGCTTCAATACCAGGCACTTCAGTTTTTCAAGGAAGGCTGACCCGTACTTTCCAGTACGCTCATCCACATATCGCCAGAGATATCCACGTGTCTTCGCTTTCCGGCACTTGCCTCCATCGGAATATGAACAAAGTGATTGTTGCACAACCCTACAAGCATTTTGGTCTTTCCAGCCATGCCCGCATGAACCGCCCTGCGCCCCAGAAAACCACACAGGACATGGTCATTGGCATTGGCCGCAACACTCCTGATCGTATAACTGGGGTTAATATATTTCAGGGTGATGTCCTGGTCCTGTTCACCGAAATGGGAAATAATGGTCTCTTTCAAAAAAAGGCCAATGTCATGAAGCCGGATATTTCCAGAGACATCACGCTCCGTAGGTCTGTCTTCAAAGAACTTCTGGCCGGCTCCCTCAGCCACAACAATCACTGCGTGTTTTCTGAGACTCAACCTCTCCTTCAAGGCTTGAAGCAATCCCTTTGGACCCTCCAGGTCAAACTCAGACTCAGGTATAAGCACAAAATTTACAACCGGCATGGCCAATGTTGCGGCCGCTGCTATGAAGCCTGAATGACGCCCCATCAGCTTCACCAATCCTATTCCATTTGGCGCGCTAGTAGCTTCATTATTGGCAGAGCGGATGACACCAACGGCCATATCCACTGCCGTATCAAAACCAAAACAACGATCTACCAGACTGATGTCATTGTCAATCGTTTTCGGTATCCCTATCAGACCGGTCTTTAATCCTCTCTTGTTAATAGCGTCAGCAATCTTGGCCGACGCGATCATCGTGCCGTCGCCGCCAATGGTAAAAAGGAGACGAATATTCATCCGCTCCAGGGCATCTACAATGCTTTCAACATCCTGAGGCCCCCTGGAAGTCCCGAGAATAGTGCCACCGATTTCGTGGATGTTCGATACGGAGTTTGGCATAAGATCCATTAGCTCGTAGCCATACGAGGATATGAAACCCTGGAATCCGTATCGGATGCCATAAACGTTGCGAACGCCATAATTGTAGTAAAGCGCCAACACTATTGAGCGGATGATATCATTTGTTCCAGGACACAGCCCACCGCAACTCACCACGGCACATCGCAGTTTGCTCGGATCAAAGAAGATTTTGCTCCTTGGCCCCGCCCGTTCAAAGGATAGCAGCTTCTTACGGCTTTTCACCATTTCCACTACATCATCTTCAACAATATTTACCAGAACACGCTCTTTGTCTGATACAAAGCATCCACCCCCCTCCTCTTTTCCCCTGGCCTTAAGTGGAGAGGCAATCTTGGCTGAGCCAAGGTTCATGATAGAGGTGTCTATCTGTTTCATGCTTTTCATGTCACATCACCTTCCGATTTCAAATTCTAAACTAAATCATACTTCGTGCAAATGGCCTCAACCGCTTCGTTTTGACTCAGGGTTGACGGCTGGGTGGCAGAAGCGGTATTGGCATTAGGGAGCACGCCTACGACATAAAGCATATGTTTTATGACAGCAGCAGGGTTGTTTGAATAGAGATCATAAAATTCTTGCAGCATAAAACCTGTTTCCAACATCTGCCTTGTGTGGTCTGTATACTGTTGCTGCACATCGTATCGGTTCAGGCAAGACCGGGTAATCTCACCCCATGCATGGGGTAGCAAGTTTGACCCCCCGGCCACAACACCACTTGAGCTGGGCTGTCTGATAAATTGCACCTCATCTGAGTCGTAAAACGCAAACTCCCGACAGGGACGGACCGCCTTGTGGTAATTTATCGACCGTTTTAGCGAGCCACTAAAGATCATACCCTGTACCTTGTCGATCTGTGAGACTTTTTTTAGCACACTGGTCCGAATATTCTTGTGTTTGATGGCCCGCCTGCGCCGTTCAACCAGCCCAGCGTGATTGCCTAGTATAAAGTCAATCTTCGTATCACTGACCACGGACTCATACCATTGTGGCAGCCCACGGTTGCTGTGGTAATAGAGAGGATAGTCCACCCAAAAAACCCCTCCGGGATAACCTGAACGTTCAACAAATGCCTCCACACGGGCCAACAAATCACGTGTAGCCCTCATGCTGTGGCAGGTAATGGTGATAAGGACCGGCCATTGACCCCGGATTATGTCCAGAGTAGCGCAGGTCATTTCCAGTCTCGTCTCTGGGCTCAGAACAATACCTTCGCCCCAGAACACGTCACCTACGAGTAAGGCATCCGCACCCACGCCCACATGATCGATCAGTCGATCAAGGACGCTTGCGTCGAACACGTCACCTGTTTTGAGCGGTGTTACAAGGGGACAAATTAACCCTCTTGGCAGTTTGTTCGCGTCAGACACCATTGAACCTGAAAGCACCCTTTCCCAGAATGTCGTGGAGGTGCAGTATCCCACGGACCTTCCGAATTGGGTTAACAATGGGCAAAACCGTGATTTGATTCTTCTCCATAATGCTCAATGCCTGCGATGCCTGTCTATCAGGGCAGGATGTCTTCGGGTTCCTTGTCATAACTTCTTCCACAGGACGATCATAGATATTTTCCTGTTCCATGAGGTGCCGCCGAATGTCCCCGTCCGTGATGATCCCCACAAGGATGTTACCCTCTCTCACAACCAGGGTGGCACCAAGCTGCCAGCGATTAATCTCCTTGATCGCATGACGCATGGTCTGCCCTTTATGCACCTTTGGAATCTTTTTTCCTGTTAGCATGATTTCCCGAACCTTGAGCGACAGTTGCTGGCCAAGGCTTCCACCCGGGTGGAAGCGCTTGAAGTCGCTGGCCCCGAAGCCCCGCTTACGAATGAGCGTGACTGCCAATGCGTCACCCACAGCCAAAAGGGCTGTCGTGCTCGCTGTTGGGACAAGTCCGAGCGGGCATGCTTCCCGGTCCACGCCCACGTCGATCACGATGTCGCCCTGGCGACCCAGGGTGGAATCTACCCGTCCAACAAAGGCAATCAACGTACATCCAATCCCTTTTAAACTGGGCATAAGCATGTTCAGTTCATCGGTTTCTCCGCTGTTGGAAAGGGCAATAACAATATCATCCGAGCTGACCATGCCGAGATCGCCGTGCATGGCCTCCACTGGATGAAGGAAAAGGGCGGGGGTACCGGTACTGTTCAGTGTTGCCACGATCTTTCTGGCCACAATCCCGGATTTTCCGATACCCGTCAGAATAACCCGACCTGGACAAGCCTGAATCAGTTTAACGATCTTGACAAAATTCTCATCCAGGCGATCCAGCACACCCAAGATCCCATCGGCCTCAATCTGAAGAACCTCTTTAGCTTGCTTCAATATCATAGCACTCGTCTTTTCCTATAGACTTTCACATATTAAATTTAACAAGGCCAGAGGGAGGAGGCTGTATTGTAATACGCCGACGACCGATAACGCGGTGAAATTTAATATGTGAAAGTCTGTAGGATGAATTCCCTTGTTTTCGTACAAGATCCTTGAACCTTATACGTGGAAACCAGATAAGATCAACAAAAACTTAACTTCGCTTCGCTCCGCTCCGCAATTGGAATAATGGAGTGATGAAATAATCGAAAGAAATCCTATTCCCCCGTGTGATCTGCAAACATGGCTGCAACCGTATCGGCAAATATCATCCCCTCCATAGACAACGCACATCGATCAGAAGTGACTGACAGCAAGCCCCGGGCCTGAAGTCTCTTGACGACCGCGCCAAAATGACCCAAGAAATCCACGTTGTATCGTCTTTCAAACTCCAACATGTCTATACCTTCAGAAGTCCTCAGCCCCAAAAAAACCGACTCAAGTATCAATTGCCATCTATTCAACTCCTCGCTGCCCTCAACAGCAAGCTCTCCACGCTGCAAGGCTTGGATGTATTTGCTCAGGCTGCGGAAATTCCACCAGCGCTTCGGCTCAAAAAACGAGTGGGCCGACGGACCCAGTCCAATGTATGGGGCGTGACACCAGTATTTTTGATTATGCCTGGAGCGCAAAGCCGTTCCTCGCGCGAAATTTGATGTCTCATACTGCTCGTAGCCCGCGTGGCTCAAAAAATCGACAGTGACTTCAAAAAGATCCCTCAATGTCTCTTCGTCCACCGGGCCGAACCTGCCGGCTTTGCGCCACTCATCAAATGGTGTGCCTTCTTCATAGGTAAGCATATAACATGATATGTGCTCAGGTTCATAGCCTGTTGCCTCTTTCAAATCCTCGATCCAATCCTTTGCTGACTGGTCAGGAAGCCCGTACATCAGGTCAAAGCCTAGATTCTCAACCCGGGCCGCGCGCGCCATGCGAATAGCTTCCTCAGCTTCCCGTGCTGAATGGACACGCCCCAGGAACTGCAACTGCTGGTCGTCAAAAGACTGAATGCCTATATTGATACGATTTATTCCAATGCTCAAAAATGCCTTAAAAAAATCTAGCGACACAGTCCCTGGATTTACTTCTATGGATACCTCTATGTCTTGCGCAAAGGGAAATCTATCAAGGACACTATCGATGATGCGCCTGAGCTGAACGTGCTTTATGAGGGAGGGTGTGCCACCGCCAATGTAAATCGTGTCAAACGTCGCCTTGGGTAGTCTAACCAGACGTATCTCTTGTACCAAAGCGTCAACAAAGGCACCTGTCTGACCAAGGTCAGTTATGGAATAAAAACCACAATATGGACACTTGCGCACACAAAAAGGGATGTGAATGTAAATCCCGGCATGAACGTTTTCGACTCTGTTTTCGCCTTGCAATCTCATAGGACATCTATTAAGATCTAACGCAATAATGGAAAACCCACAAGGGGAAAAGACCGGATATCCGGATGCTGGATCTCTGGCATCCACCATCTGCCACCCAAACGAGTGACAAATGACCAACGACCACCATGAACGTCCTCCTTACCAATGATGATGGGATACACGCCAAAGGTCTTTGGGCCATGGAATCGGTCTTATCGCGGCAACATGACGTGTCTGTAATTGCCCCGGATAAAGAACGAAGTGCTGTCGCACACAGCATTACTTTGGCCACTCCTTTGAGGCTTAACAGGGTCCGGACAAACGGCGGCTGGGGCTATGCAGTCAGTGGAACCCCGGCAGACTGTGTTAAACTCGCCGTTAACGAGGTCTTGCAAACTCGACCCGACCTGGTCATTTCCGGTATCAATCCGGGGGCCAATGTGGGGATCAACCTCAATTATTCCGGCACGGTCTCCGCAGCAAAGGAAGCGGCTCTCATGGGTATACCCGCCATTGCCATTTCACAGGACCGGTTATCCAATCATGAATACGGCCTTGCGGCCGAATTTGTTGGCCTCTTGATCACCAGGGTCATGGAAAAAACTCTCCCCTCTGGCACCTTCCTGAACGTCAACATCCCGGCCTGCCCTTTGGACGAAATTGAAGGCGTTCGCATAACCAGGCAAGGGATATCTCGCCTCACGGAAGCTTTCCATAAAAGAACCGACCCAAGGAACCAGACCTATTACTGGCAAGGGATGGAAACCCAGGTCTTCGAACACGAGCCAGACACAGACGGGGCAGCTCTGTGTCAAAAGTGCATCTCCATCACACCCGTGCAATGCGATATGACCGACTATCGAGCCATGGAGCATCTCAAGACCTGGGATATCGGGCTGAGGTGATTCAAAACCCTTCCCCTGTCCTGCCCACATCAACATGCCATCCTTTTGACGTATCCGCCGAAAGCCCCCTTCACAATCCTCGCAAAAAATGGTAAGGGCTTGACCAAAAAAACTGCGCCAGCAAAGCGAGCGCAATCCCTGAATCCCGCCCATGGCGGGACTTGCCCGCTGGAGTATTACGCTGACCCTTTATCCGTGAACCCTTGGGTTTATAGTAACCGTTCACAGTTCTCCGTTTTCCGTTCACCGACGGGCAAGGGGCGACAGCAAGGACCAGAGATATTGCCGTTGGACACACAGACGCGTAATGGATAAGTGACACTTCGAGAGCCAAGAAATCAAAATCTGCAATCTTGCGTTGGATGAGTTTATGCGGAGGCACGATAATGTATGAAGACGCTACGGACAACGGACAACAGTGAACCGTGAACGGTTACGGTTAATACAAGGTCGTTATCATGAATCGGGAATTGATAGTTGTTGTAATGCCGAGTGGTTCATTACAGTTGGAATGGATCTATGCGGAAAATAACATAAATAAAAGCACCAGGCTGTTGCAGGAAGAAGTATACAAGCGATACGTTTCTGATCCTGATTCCTGGCTGTTGTTTTTGAGCTTTTGCGACAAGCGGGTTTCCCTCTCTCCATCTCTTGATTATTGGCGGAATTATACCGGATTATTTGCCCACAAATTAAGTCAGACGCCAGATTTGGAAATTATTCGTCACAGTATAGATATCTCCTTAGAACAAGATGAACTTCGTCAAAACCTGGATAACGCCCCGTTAATGACTGGGTCCGAGTATTTGAACAAACAAGTGCTCGAGACTGTATGGTCAGGACTCAACAAGGAATTTTCACGCACAATCAAGTCGTACGACGGAACCGTTGCGGATTTCATTACAACATACAGCCCCAATCTGCATCTTGTTGGCCGAGTGTTTTTCCATTTGGTGGAGAATAAAGGTGATGATTACCCGTTTGCCTTTTTGGCAACCTATTCAACCCGGCTCAGCAAACTGGGAAAGTCCAAACATCTTCCTCTCAAGTACGCCCTGGAAGAATATGGAAAAGATAGCAATAAACTACTGGAGCTCCTTGCTACTGTCCATATAGCCGCAAGACAGAGCCATTTGATTGCGCAGCTTCTTGAAACCGGAGAGCTGTTTCACCCTCTTGCCTGGTCCGCAGGGGATGCATTTTCGTTTTTAAAGGAGATTCCGATTTATGAAGACTCCGGGATTTTGTGCAGAATTCCCAACTGGTGGAAAGGCAACACCTCTGCCGTGAGGCTTAATATCAGTGTTGGTGATTCCCGGCCATCTCTTGTCGGCATGGACGCGATATTAATGTTTAATCCGCGGTTGTTTCTTGGGGATGTGCCAATCTCGGAACAAGAAGCGAGACAACTCTTGCGAGAATCAGAAGGCCTTGCATTTATTAAGAACAAGTGGGTGGCCGTGGATCCGGAGAAACTGAGGCAAACACTTGATGCTTATGATAAGGCAACAAAAATGATGGATGGAGACGGCCTTAGTTTAAGAGATGCGTTGCGTTTACAGCTTAACCCGAAAGCGATATTCGGCGCTCGCGATGAAGGGGCGGACACTAGCGTGTCAAATGGCAAATGGTTGGAATCGGTAGTTCAAAAGCTGCTAGACCCGGATTTGATCACGTCAACAAAACCTGACACGACGTTTCAGGCAGAACTCAGGGAATATCAACAAAAGGGGTTAAACTGGCTTCACTTTCTCCATTCACTACAGTTTGGGGCGTGTTTGGCTGATGATATGGGCCTTGGTAAAACAGTGCAGGTGCTGGCTTTTTTAAATGTAATAAAATACAGGAAACCAGGCAAGGCCAGCCTTCTGGTGATACCGGCATCCCTTATTTCCAACTGGGAAAATGAAATCCGGCGTTTTTCCCCCACGATCAAATTCTTTGTCGCGCACCCGGAAGCGTATCCGAAAAAAAAGGTCCAGGCTAAAGACAAGGAATCTCTGGATTCGTACGATCTAGTAATAACCACATATGCCTTGGCCCAAAAATATGAATGGCTTCAATCGTATTCGTGGGCCTATGTTATCCTTGACGAAGCACAGGCCATAAAGAACCCAGGCACAAAACAGACAAGGGCAATAAAAAAGTTTGCCGCCCAGAATAGAATAGTAATGACCGGGACCCCGATCGAAAATCGCCTGTCAGATTTGTGGTCTCTGTTCGACTTCTTGAATCCCGGACTGTTGGGAAACGCCAAGGAGTTCAGTGCGTTTTCAAAAGGATTGAACAACGATCGATCAGGTTATTCGAGATTGCGGAAACTTATCAGCCCCTATATCCTGAGGCGTTTGAAAACCGATAAATCAGTTATTTCCGATTTACCGGACAAGGTGGAGATGAAAACATACGCCCCACTCAGCAAAAAGCAAATCGTTTTCTATCAAGAATTGATCAATAAACTGAAAAAAACCATCACCGAAATAGAGGGGATTCAAAGAAAGGGGATGATCCTGGCTTCCCTGATGAAATTTAAGCAGATCTGTAATCACCCGGATCAGTATCTTGGAACCGGCGAATATGATGAACAGGACAGCGGAAAGTTCGCCAGGCTCCGGGAAATTTGCGAGACAATATATGAGAAACGAGAAAAAGTCCTGATTTTTACTCAGTTTAAGGAGATCACGGAGCCTCTTTGCGCGTTTCTCCAGGGTATATTTCAGCGAAACGGCTTAATATTGCACGGAAGCGTGCCTGTGGGCAAAAGGAAAAAGATTATTGAACAATTTCAGAGTCGCGAATACGTTCCGTTTATGGTCTTGTCTTTAAAAGCAGGCGGCATTGGTTTAAATTTGACCGAGGCAAACCATGTGATTCATTTTGACCGGTGGTGGAATCCTGCCGTAGAAAACCAGGCAACTGACCGGGCGTTCAGGATCGGGCAGAAGAAAAATGTTATTGTGCATAAGTTTTTGACAAAAGGCACTGTAGAAGAAAAGATTGACAAGATGCTGCAACAAAAGTCCAGATTATGCGAAGACGTTATTGCCAGCACAGGGGAAGCCTGGATAACCGAAATGAAAGACGATGATTTAATGAACCTTTTTAGACTTTCGCTATGACAACAAAATCCGTAACAGTTTACTGGTTCAGGGCTCAGGGTTCAGGGTTCAGGGTTCAGGGTTCGCTGAAGTCCGAACCGTCCTACAAGCAAGGATAACGAAAAAAGGTGAGGGCTGGGTCCGGCTTTCAGCGGTGAACTCTGAACCTGTGAACTGTTACGAAAAAAGGAGGGCATTATGTGGTATGGGAGTTATCCTCGTTACGTATCCGTGGGAGAAAAAAAAGCAACGGCAGCCAGAAAGCTAAAACAGCTCATGAAGAACAATCCTGGTATCAAGCCTGTTGTGATTGAAGGCAGCGCCATTGCGCACACCTGGTGGGGAAAATCATGGAATGTCAATCTTGAGCGATACGCGGATTACAGCAACCGCATAGGGCGCGGCCGCAGCTATGTTCGTCACGGCGCAGTATTGGATCTCCAAATAGAATCCGGCGAAGTGCAATCCCTGGTGCAAGGATCAGCCTCAAGGCCGTATTCGGTTGTCATTAAGATAAAGGGGATAAGCAAGGAGATCTGGACAGACATTAAAGCGGCATGTGAAGGCAAGCTGGACTCGCTTTCCGAGTTGTTGATGGGCAAATTCCCCAAGGCATTGGGAGAAATTTTTACAGCCAAAGGAGAAGGATTGTTTCCATCGCCAAAAGAGATTGACTTTAGTTGCAGTTGCCCTGATTGGGCCGATATGTGCAAGCATGTGGCTGCCACGCTTTACGGCATTGGGGCCAGATTGGATGAAGACCCGAGTCTGTTTTTCAAGCTGAGAAAAGTCAATGTTGACGACCTGGTGACGCAAGCG